>JAHELQ010000718.1 GCA_024644125.1 Candidatus Aminicenantota bacterium
CGCCCAACCGGATTTTTTCAGATGATGAATTCCGTGCCGCTGGCGCCGAGATTAACGAAGACATGAGCCGAGCCCAGACAATTTTTGCCGTCAAGGAGATTCCTATTGAACTCTTTGAAGAGGGGAAAACATATATTTTCTTTTCCCATACCATCAAAGGCCAGTCCTACAACATGGATATGTTGCGACACATGATGAAATTGAAAGTCAACCTCCTGGATTACGAACGCTTTGTCGATGACAAAAACCGGCGTTTGATTTTTTTTGGGCGCTACGCCGGACTGGCGGGCATGATCGAAACGTTGCACGCCTATGGGCAAAAAATAAAGCTGTTGGGGTATGACACGCCCCTGTCCAGGATCAAACAGGCGTTCGAGTATCCCTCCCTCGCTGAGGCGAAGCGGGAGATTGCCCTGATCGGAGAGGAGATTGACGAACACGGCTTCGGCGAAGACCTCAGCCCATTGGTAGTGGGATTTACCGGTTATGGGAATGTGTCCCGTGGCGCGCAGGAAATATTCGACCTTTTGCCCTATAAAGTGATGTCCCCCCAGATTCTTTCGGAAATGTACGAAAATTTCACCCTCGATCATTACAATATGTATAAAGTGATTTTCAAGGAAGAAGATCTGGTTAGACCCAAAGAGGGAGGGCCGTTCGATTTACAGGAATATTACGATCATCCCGAGAGGTATGTCTCGCAATTCGAAGAATACATCCCCTATCTCCAGATTCTGGTGAATTGCATCTATTGGACCGAGGATTACCCCCGCCTTGTGGCGAAGGAATATCTCAAGACTCAATCCATTCTTCGCTCCAATCTGAATCTCAAGGTGATTGGCGATATCAGTTGCGACATCGACGGTTCCATCGAGATCACTCATAAAGCCACCATGCCGGACAATCCCAATTTCACTTATTTCGCCGATAAAGACTCCTACGAAGAAGGGATTCACCGGTTGGGCGTGACTGTCATGGCGGTTGACAATTTGCCGTGCGAGTTTTCACGGGAAGCCAGCGCTGAATTTTCCAATGTATTGAAAGATTTTGTGGTTGATATCGCTTCCCAGGATTACGGTAAATCGTTCGATGAACTGGAATTGCCCGGAGCTTCCCGTAGAGCGCTGGTACTCCATCGCGGCGGATTTACGGACGATTACATGTATATGGAAGATTTTTTATAATATAATAGACGTGAAGCAACCGGAGGACACATGAAGAATAAGATATTGGTCCTGGGCTCCGGCTTTGTGAGCCGGCCCGGAGTGACCTATTTGCTCGACCAGGAAAATTTGAACGTGACTGTGGCTTCGCTGGAATTGAGCGTGGCTGAAAAATTAGTGAAAGGATATAAAAACGGCGTTGCCTGTTATGTGGATGTTCAGGATGAAGAGGCGTTAGAAAAGTTGATCGTCGCAAACGATATCGTCATCAGCCTGTTGCCCTGGATTTTTCATATCAAGGTGGCGAAGCTGTGTCTCAAGCATAACAAAGATATGGCCACAACTTCCTATGTCAGCCCTGAAATGAGGGAATTGGATGCCGAAGCCAGAGCGAAGAACCTGCTCTTTTTGAACGAAATGGGCGTCGATCCCGGCATCGACCACATGTCCGCCATGAATATCATCGACCATGTTCATGAAGAAGGCGGCAAGATCGTTCACTTCTATTCCTATTGCGGGGGATTGCCTGCGCCGGACGACAACGATAATCCATTCGGATACAAATTCTCCTGGAGTCCCAGGGGCGTTGTGTTGGCTTCCCGCAATTCCGCCCGGTTCCTGGAAAATGGCGCAATAAAAGAGATCGTCGGGAAAGACCTGTTTTTGTGCGTCCGCTCCGAAGTGGTGGATGGCGTAGGCGAATTGGAGGTCTATCCGAACCGCGATTCTGTCTCGTATAAAGACATTTATGGTATCCAGGAGGCGGAGACCGTGATGAGGGGCACCTACCGATATCCCGGCTGGTGCGAGACCTTCAAGAAGCTGGTGGATCTCGGCCTGGTTGACGATACGCCGAAAGAAGGCTTGAAAGGAATTACGTTCAAGAAGATGATGTCGAAAATCGCGGGCGTGGCGGAAGGCGATGACGTCAAAGGCAAAATCGCAGCGAAGGTGGGGCTCGAAACCGATTCGCCGGTAATTGGGCGGATGGAATGGCTGGGGCTGTTCTCCGGCGACATCGTACCGGACCAGAACAATTACCTCGACATCCTGAGCTTGCAGCTTCAGCGGAAATTATTCTATAAAGACGGCGAAAAAGACATGATTGTCCTGCAGCATAAATTCACCATTGAAAACAAAGATAACACAAAGGACCTGATCACCTCCACCCTGATCGATTACGGTGTTCCCCATGGCGATACCTCCATGGCCAGGACCGTGAGCTTCCCGCTGGCCATCGGCGTCAAATTGATGTCCGAGGGGAAAATCGCTCTCAGAGGCGTTCAGATTCCAAGGGAAAAAGAGA
>JAHELQ010000191.1 GCA_024644125.1 Candidatus Aminicenantota bacterium
ATATCCGGCATGTACAGTTCGGTATGGTGTTTACATTGGTCTTGCTGGTATTGTGTTTGAACCTGGCTGCCATTATAATGAGAGCAAAGATTGCTAAAAAATTGAGAGGTTAGTGAATGAGAGTGAATGAGAGGGCGCATGTCTATTCGGAGGATTTTTCAGTATTTTATGGCGAAACCGAGGCCATCAAGAAGGTATCGCTAAAAATTCCCGCCCATAAAGTGACTGCCATCATCGGACCCAGCGGCTGTGGCAAGAGTACATACCTCAGGGCCATCAACAGGATGAATGACTTGATTCCCAATTGCCATACCAAAGGGAAATTTTATTTTGACGGGGAGGAGATTTATGGACCGCTGGCAGACCCGGTTTTATTGCGCCACCGTATCGGCATGGTGTTTCAAAAGCCCAACCCTTTCCCTAAAACCATATTTGACAATATCGCCTATGGCCCAAGGCTTCAAGGAATTAAAAAGAAAAGCGACCTTTACCAGTTGGTGGAACAAAGCCTGCGCGACGCGGCTCTTTGGCTGGAGGTCAAGGATAGACTCAACGATAATGCGCTGGGATTGTCCGGCGGTCAGCAACAACGGCTGTGTATCGCCAGGGCTCTGGCTGTGGAGCCGGAAATCCTGCTGATGGACGAACCGACATCCGCCCTCGATCCCCGGGCCACCGCCCGGATCGAAGATCTCATCGGCGAGTTGAGGGGAAGGTATTCTATCATTATCGTGACCCACAACATGCAGCAAGCGGCGCGGGTTTCTGATTTTACTGCGTTTTTTTACGAAGGTGATCTCGTTGAATTCGCCCCCGCAGGCGAATTGTTCACCAATCCCCGGCAAAAAAAGACGGAAGAATATATCACCGGAAGGTTCGGTTGATAAAGGAGGATAGTGATGGGACAGCATTTACGTCGAGCGATCGATAGTTTAATGAACCGTTTGATCGCCTTGAGCGCCCGGGTGGAGGAAAATGTCAGGCTGGCGGTCAGGGCTGTGGAAGAAAGGGATGAAGACCTGGCGCAAAAAGCCCTGGCAATGGATGAGGAAATCGATCAGTCGGAAATCGACATTGAAGAGGAATGCCTCCAGATTTTGGCGTTGCATCAGCCGGTGGCTATCGATCTGCGTTATATTGTAGCGGCATTAAAAATAAACAATGATCTGGAACGGATCGGCGATCTGGCATTGGATATCGCCGAGCACGCCAACCGCTTGATTCCCGCCCCTGTCACGGTTCGGAAATTTAAGTTCAACGAACTCTACGAAGCGGTGCAGGGGATGCTTCGCGACAGCCTGGATTCCCTGGTCAATCTGGATCCTGTGAAAGCGTTTGCCGTGTTAAAGGCGGACGATCTGGTGGATGAGATGAACCGGGAGATGTGCACCGAGGTTTTGCGGGAAATAAAAAAAGATCCAGATAACGCTGAAATTTTGATTCAGAATATGCATATCTCCAGGCGGCTGGAACGTATCGCGGATCTGGCCACAAATATCGCTGAAGATTTGATTTACCTGACCCGCGGCGATATAGTGAGGCACGGCAATGCCGTCATGGATTCTCAATTTACGGAGCAGAGACAAGAAGAATGATCAAGAATACCGATAATGAATATATTAAGGAAAAGCCTCTTATCGCCGTAGTGGACGATGAAGAGGATATTCTCGAACTCATCCGTGTCAACCTTGAAAAATCCGGTTTTCGGGTGCAGACTTTCTTGAAGGCGAAACCGCTATTTGATTTTTTAACGGATCATCAACCGGATCTGATCTTGTTGGATTTGATGTTGCCGGATTTTGACGGGATGGAGGTGTGCAAGGCGCTACGCAAAGATTCCCGCTGGCTGAATATCCCGATTCTGATGCTCACCGCTAAAGGTGATGAATCGGATGTGGTGCTGGGATTGGAGGTGGGGGCCGATGACTATGTAATCAAGCCCTTCTCACCCAAAGAATTGGCTGCCAGGATCCGGGCGGTGTTGCGCCGGTCGTTGGTGAAAAAGCCCGGAGAAATCAACGAGGTCATAATTGGTGATATTTTAAAGATCGATTTGAATCGTTTTGAAGTGTTTGTAGAGGGGGAGCCGATTCATCTTACCCGTACTGAATTAACGATCCTGAAAACCATGGCGGAAAAGCCCGGTTGGGTATACTCCCGGGAAAAACTGCTGGCCCGTTTGTGGGGCGATGAAAAATTCGTGATCGACCGCACCATCGATGTGCATATCAAAAATTTGCGGGACAAGCTGGGAGAAGCCGGTAAATGGATTCAAAATGTGAGAGGAGTAGGCTACAAGCTGGAACCATGAGGCGGACAATCTTTGTAAAGACGTTTTGGGGCTATTTGATCATCACGGTTTTGGTCGCTCTTTTAATGACGCTGTTCGCGTTTCAGACCATCAAAAAATGGCATGTCCGTAATTTGACCGGGGACCTGCACCGTCTGGCCACTGCGGTCGAGCCTGTGATTCTCAATATGTTGAGCGGGAAATCCACTCCTGGGGATGTGGACAATTATATCAAAGAATTAGGCAAGGCGCTGTCGATCCGCCTGACGGTCATTATACCCGATGGCAGAGTGCTAGCGGATTCCCTATCCGTACCTTCCGGCATGGAGAACCATGGGGACAGGCCGGAAATAAAAAAAGCGTTCGTCGGGGAAGAATCAGAAAAGACCCGTTTCAGCACCACGATGATGTCGGACATGCTCTATCTGGCTGTTCCGGTTAAACAAGGGGACTCGGTTAACGCAGTGTTGAGGCTCAGTTTGTTTATCGATGACATCGAAGGATTAAGAAAAGAAATAGAACTGCAGATCGGGGCTGTGGCATTCATTTTGATTTTAGCATCGCTACTATTGACATATTTTATCTCACGCGGCATCGCCGGACCTGTGATCGAGTTGGCCGCCGCGTCCCAAAAAGTGGCCGGAGGCAATTTTAATGTCCGGGTGTTTCCCCGGGACAAGGGCGAGTTGGGCGTACTTGCCACTAGTTTTAACGAGATGATCCTCCGGCAAAAAGAATTGTTCGAAGATATGGCGGGCAAACGGGAAGAGTTGACCGCGATTATCACCTCCATCAACGAGGGGCTACTGGTACTGGACCGGGAAGATACCATAATTCTCACCAATCGCAGTTTCAATGAAATTGTCAAGGCAGGCGATCCGGTGGGGAAGAAACATTGGGAAGTGTTTCGGAGTAGTGAATTTTATGAATTGATCCGGCGTCTCCGCTCGGATGGCGACCGGGTGAGCGGGGAAATTCAGTTGAACGGGCAAGATTTCATCGCCAGTTGTACAATGCTACTCATCCGCGACGCAGTGGTGATAACCCTTCACGATATTACCGAACGAAAGAAACTCGAAACTATCAAACGGGATTTTGTCTCCAATGTCTCCCATGAGTTGAAGACCCCCCTCACCTCCATAAAAGGATTCGCCGAAACATTGCTGGAAGAAGTGGAGGGTGAGAACAGGAAATATATCGAGATCATCCTTAAAAACACCGGGCGGATGATCCGAATTGTCCAGGATTTACTGATCCTGTCCCGCCTCGAAGAGAGGTCCAAAAAAATAAAACTTGAAGTGTTGGATCTGAATGAATTAATCCAGAACTCGATGAAGCAATTTTTCCCTGTGGCCAGGGAACGGAAGCTTGAGATGGTCCTCGATGCAGGGACCGTTGCCCCGAAGGTGCGAGGCGATCGATTCAGCCTCGAAGATATGTTCACCAATTTGCTTGATAACGCGGTGCGCTATACCGAGAAAGGCGGCGTCTGGATCCGTTTGGCGATCGAAAACCAATGGGCGGTGTGCGAAATCAGGGATACGGGGATAGGTATCGAGTCCAATCATCTGGAACGGGTCTTCGAACGGTTCTACGTCGTTGACGCCTCACGCTCCCGGGCAACCGGAGGTACCGGCTTGGGGTTGTCCATCGTAAAACACATCGTCCTGCTCCACAACGGCGAAATCACTGTGAAAAGTATCCCCAAAGTCGGGACCACTTTTCTGGTAAAATTACCGCTCTTGCTCTAAGCCAATAACCTGACGCGGGAGAAGATGTAATCGAGCGGTTCCGAATTTAGCACCACGCGGTAATAGTTACTGTTGGGGAGTTGTTCCGGTGGGGATGCCGCCATGTCGAAATATTTTTGGGACCTCTGGCTGTCGAACCAATAGATTAAGCGAATCTCGCCCTCTTCGATCTCCAGGGCGGTGATCCCGCTGGGGCCGATGGTGCAGCCGGAATTGAACAAGCAGGGGACCAGGGGATCGCGATTGTACAGGCTGGCGTATTCGTATTTACCTTTTTGTCGTTTTTGGAGTTTCACCAGTTCCTCTTTGAAGTCCTTGATTCGTTTCTCCAACTCATACCGTATCTTTGGGCCGGATTTAGCGTACAACCGGCACATCTGGTCGATTTCCAGCTTCAGGCTGTCTATTTTCGAGCGGGATTCGAAGAGCGGTCGGTGGGTGTGGCCAATCAGCGCCAGGATTTTGCGCTGCATGGCGAAGTCGTAGTAGCGCTGCTCCAATTTGAACTTCTTCCGGTTGTTATAGGCTACCGAATAGTTCTTGATGCCGAGGGGAGTGGCAACGAACCGCAGGATGAAATCGATCAAATGGCGGAATGTATTGGAAAAATAATTGGCCTGGTGACCATGGAACAGAAACAACGTATTATGATGCATATCGATTTTCATACATTCGCTGACCGGGATGCCGAAGGGTTGTTTTTTCAGCTTACTGAGCTTGTAATCGTGGTTGCCGTACAATTTGAACAATCTATTTTTCTGGTGCAGTTTTTGCCATACCTTGTAAATATCCCGCCAATACATGACAATCTTTTTCAGCGAAAATTTTTGCAATTCCTCGACATCGCCGTTCAACACCACATTGAATCCCTTTTCGTAATAATGCTCCACCAGAACCCTATAAAATAGGTTGCCATTGGGAGCGAAATCATCCCGGCTACTACCGTCGCCCATATGCAAGTCACTCCAAATGACCCACTTGCCGTTATTAGTAGCTCTCACGCAATCCCCGGACTCAAATAGGGACATTAACTTTTTTTTGATCTTCTTTTTAAGCATTGTACCTGGTTTCACCTGGAAATATTGATTCCCAATGTATTATTATAAATCTGGAGACACGAAAATTCAACCATCGATTTTGTGAAAAATGTATATCGAGAGGGGAGGAGGGCGATTTAACTGAAATTTAACACGTAATTTATTCTGCGTTAACGGCATAAATTGATAATACACTATCATTTAAGATGCATTAGGAGGCAGAATGAAAAAATTTATACTTCTTTTGGTAACTGTATTCATGATGGTGTCTTTTGCTGTAGATGGTCTGGCTGATGATCTAAGAGGATATATGATTCCTGAATATTACAGCGTTGCGAGCCATCACGAAGGAGCAGAGGGAATCGAAGGGCAGCACGGTTTTTGGATCCGCCGCATCTATTTCGGCTACAATACCCAGTTGTCCGAAAAATTCAGCGCCAGGGTGCGGTTCGAAATGAACAGTCCCGCTTATGAAGAAGGGACTCTTGATCCGTATATCAAAAATGTTCATCTCCAATACGCTTTGAGCGACGGCGTTAACTTGACCGCCGGCATCATCGAGCCGCCGAGTTTCGATCGCGTCGAGAAATTCTGGGATCACCGCTATATTGAAAAAACACCGGCCGATTTATTCAAGTTCGCATCCTCCAGGGATTTTGGCCTGGCCCTGGACGGCAAGACCAAAGGTGGCCTGGTGTATACGGTGATGTACGGCAATTATAGTTCCAATAAGAGTGAAGACAACCAGGGCAAAGGTGTGTATGGAAGGTTGGGATATGAATCCAAATCCTTCTATATCGAAGCCAATGGTCATGTCTCCTCCGACAGTGGCAGCGATTACCTGTTCCTCTCCGGTTTCGCCGGTATCAAAGGCGACTGGGGGAATGTGGGTGCCAATTACATCTATCTGGACAAGTCAAAAGACGGCGTCGATGGCGAGAGTATGAGCTGCGTCTCCGCTTTTACCACGCTGAAGCTGGGTAAAACCACCAACGCCGTATTGCGCTACGATCACATGCTGGATCCGGCTCTGAAGCATGTCACCGGTTATCTGCGCTTCCATCCGGACGCTCCCGCCCGAATGGTGATCGCCGCTTTGACTTTTGATGTCCACAAGATGGTTCAGCTCAGCCCCAATGTCAAGTATGTCTTCTACGGCGACTCCGCAATGGGATCGAAGCCCGAATCGGACTTCTATATCAACCTGACCGCCAAAATCAGTTTCAAGACGAAGTTATAAACGACTTAAGCGCTACCAACTCTCGTAAGCCAGGGGAGCTCCCAGCGAGCTCCCCTTTTTTTATGGAGCAAACTCAACATTTTCCTTAGCCTGAAATATACTGTATCAATGGGTTGCCCATCCCAAAAATTTTAGTTCCTCAAAATGTCGAGCATTGTCACTTCCTGTTATATTTCCAGGTATAACCGGAAATTCTTAATCCCCCCTAACATGACTTCAATTCCCGGGGATGGATTTCTGTGTACCCTCCCGCTTTTTGTATTTAATTGACTTATGCCTGGATTTGAGTTAAAATGGAACCGAAACGGAACCACATTGGAGGCGTGTAATGGCGGTAACTATTACGATAAAAAACATCCCTTCCCAGTTGTATGAAGCTCTAAAGCAGAGTGCGGTGAAAAATCACCGGAGTATCAATAGCGAAATTATGTTCGTTATAGAGAAACAATATTCAAGCACCCCAATTATGCCTGAGGAATATCTGGAGAGAGCCCGGAAAGTAAGAAAAAAAAACTCTGGCATTTTTTTGACCCAGGAGTTCCTTGATGACGCCAAAGGGGAAGGAAGGGCATGATCGTTGTAGATAACAATATCATTTGTTATTTTTTTCTCGAAGGTGAGTTCACATCTCTGGTGGAGAAAGTGTATGAGAAAGACCCCTATTGGGTGGTCCCATCGATATGGAGAAGTGAATTTTGTAACGTGTTGGCACGCTATTTTAGGCAAAATTTTTTATCCTTCCAGGAGGCGACGGATATCTTGAATGAAGCGGAGTTTCTTTTTTTTAAGAAAGAGTATACTGTTCCGTCCGCGAATATAATGGAACTCGTCAGGCAGAGTGATTGTTCCGCCTATGATTGCGAATATGTCGCTCTCGCTCATGATCTCAAGGTTCCTCTTCTAACCGCAGATAAGAAGGTTTTGAGAAATTTTCAGCTCACGGCGATCAGCCTCGAAAAATTTTTGTAGACGAGATCATTTGGGATTACGGTTCCCCTTGCCAGTAGTCGGAGAGATCCTTGCCGTGAGGGAGGCGGATAATCTTGACCGGGCGTTGACGAGCGGCGAACAACGCCGCGATCTGCTGCGCGAATCGTTGACCCGCGCCATCGGTGTCTGGCACCACATTCACCTGCAAACCGTCAAACAGAGCACACCATTCCTGTTTGAATCCCGCGGCGCCAGGGATACCCACCGCGTTGAAACCAATCTGGTGCGCGATAAGGGTGTCCATGATCCCTTCGCAAATGAAGATCGAATCGCCGGGCGTGAGTGTGGCCAGAACCTTTTGGTTGAAGATCGTTGTCTTCACTCCAGAAAGGTTGATGTATCTGGGGCCTCCCTTAGACATATCCAGCCGCCGCCCCTGAATGGACAACACCCGGTCCGCGGCGTCGGCAAAGGGAAACAGGATGACATGTCCCCACCAGACCGGTTTCGCGTCTCCCTCTTTCCTCTGTTTCAACAGCCCGCATTTCAACAGCCGCCGTTCACCCCACACCTGCCGCGCTTCGGCCATCAAGCGATGGGGATGCTCCAGATCCTTGATGCCAAAGTGGTGGACCGTGGTTTCGTCCAGCCCCCGAGACTCCACCAAATAGCGATACCCTTTGGGGCTCAAGGGGAGGGAATCCAATAGCCAGCGATACACCGCCGGGTCCGGCTTGAACTTCTCCGGAGCCACACCTGATGTCGACGTTCTGGTTCGCGAGGGCTTCGCCTCGATCTGGTAGCGTTCCCGTAACCACGCCAGCGCCTCTTTGAAGTCCACATTCAGATACCGTTTCACCAATTCGATAGTGTCGCCGCCGGCATTGCAGCCGAAACAATACCAGCGATTGGAGTCGCGAAAAAAGACCAGGCTGGGATCGTTGTCTTCATGAACGAAGCAGCGGCTCTTCGACCCGCGTTGCAATTCGATCCCCAGATCCAGGGCCACTTCGATGATGGGCATCCTCTTAAACTCGGATAAATCTAACCGCTCTTCCATAGATATCCAGATTGTAAATCATCTTCCCCCCAACCGCAAGGCAAAAAACGTGACTTTTTATCTCAACCTGGATTATGACGCAATTTGTTATAATAACAAAACGCATCATAATCAAAAGGGTGATCATGAAATTCTATGACCGCTGGGGGATTCGTGGTACAATGGTGGGTGATGGTTTGCAAATTTGATCGGAGAGGAGGAGAACATGCCGATTTATGAATATCGTTGTTCGGAATGCGGAAAGATCAGCGAAATTTTGCATAAAAGTTACGAAACTGGCAAAGTCGTTTGCCCCGAGTGTGGATCGGCCGGCATGGAGAAGTTAATCTCGGTCCCGGCGGTCCCTGTGATAAAAAGCGGCGCCAGCGACGCCCGCCCGTGCGGAAAAGAGGGCTGCGGGCCTCAAACCTGCGACATGCCCGGCCGGTGTTGCGGCCAGAGCTAAATATCCCATGATCAAGGCAATCATTTTCGATTACGGCAACGTCATCGCCCGCTTCGACAACCGCCTACTGCTCGATCATATCCTTCCCTTCAGCAGAAAATCGCGTGAAGAATTGGAAAGCCAGGTCTACCATTCCACCGATCTCCATCTCCAATACGAGACCGGCCTCATCACTTCCGACCAGGTTTTTCCTGCACCGAAGGAAACCTTGCCAAGCTGCACACACTGTTTCTGGATGTCGTCCATCAACGCTTCGCCGTCGGCAAGCGGTGCGGGCTTTGCGACGGCGACAGGT
>JAHELQ010000719.1 GCA_024644125.1 Candidatus Aminicenantota bacterium
AAATCTTCAAATTTGACAATAATTTGCCTGAATATGTATTCGAACGAAGCCCGGTTCGACCTCCGTTGCAAACAAATATGCAAAAATTTATAAGCCGTCACATAATCTGCCTGTCCCCATTTCTTAATCTGCCTGTCCCCATTTCTTCCCTCCCATTTCTTTCCCGATGGCAGTATGCGTTGTCGGGCTGAAGGAAGTTTAGGTAGAGGAATACAGCGGGGACAGGCAAGAATGCCCAGGGGGGTTATATTGGATCGACCATTGGTTATATGACGTCTACTGTGTATTGACTTTTTTTTAGGTTTCAGGTAATGTGAAATATTAATTCATTATGAACGATTTTTTCAAACTTTACAAGAAGCGGACAAGCAGAGCCTCGTTAGCGGTATTGGTGTATTTTCTGGTTCATATGGCGGTGGTGAATCCTGTGTTTTGTTATCCCACCGGCGGCGGCGCCAATATCGAGATGTGTGTCCTGGATTTTTTATGCCCGTGCGTGTGCGATCACGACCATCGCTTCGATAACGGCGAAGAGGGGAATCCCGCCTGGCGGAACCTCTGCAAGGTATGCCGGGACATTCCAATTTCCCTCGGTAACGACCTGATACCGGCGGATGACGGAGATAACGATTTTATTGCGACTCCTGGCTTCGGGACAAACATGAAGGCTATGTCGTCTCCGGTCAATTCCACGCCTTGCATACATCTTCGAGACTGCCATCCTCCCGGAGCGCCGCCGCTCTCGCATTCGAGCATCCTTCGTTGTTGATTTCCTGACTATCCTCCGTCCTATTTTATCAATCACTATTATTCCAAAATTATTTTTTGCGAGGAAACGATGAAGAAATTTTTATTAGTATGGATAGCCTGTTTGATCGCGTCCGGAGCGATGGCCCAGGAACCGGTTGTCAGGACGGCCAAGACTTACAATCTCGAAGAATTGATCCGGTTGATGAAACAACACAATCTGCTGATCAAACGGTCAGTTTTGGAATTGGAGATCGCCCGCCAGGATTACAGGGTGGAGCGTATCCTCCCGGATATCGAGTTGGAGGCGACGCGGGGGAACGCTGAGCCTGCGGAGACACCGGGACCCGATACTAAAGTGTGGAGCCTCGGGATCAAGTGGGAGCTTCCCAATCCCTTTTACCGTTATTTCCATTTGAGATCCTTGCGCGCCAATGTTCTGAAGGCGCAGATCCAGGACCGGATGAACCTGCGGTATTACGAAAAATCCCTGAAGCACCATTTTTTTAGATTGCAATTGTATAAAAAACGCCATGAGTATTTATTGGAAAAAATCCGCATCCTCACTGAGATGAACCGGATCACCAAAGCCAGAGTCAGCATCGGCGAGGCAAAAGAGATCGACGCCTTGCGGACTTCGGTGGAGATTCAGCAGAGCAGGACCTCCCTTTTCGGCATGGAACAGGCGATCGCCTATGAACGGGCGAAAATGAACGAGTTCCTGAACAACACATTGCCGGAGGATTTTTCCATTGCCGATGATTTTTCGTTCCAGACGGTGGAAGACCTGGATGGCTTGCGGGAGCGGATGCTAAAAAACAGTCTGGCGATGCAACTGAAAGTGCGTGAGGCGGAGCACGCCAGAGAAAATCTATCCGCCGGCAAATGGTCTTTTTTGAAAGGTATCGATGTGTTCGCCGAACGGGAACGGGAGATCGAGGCCAATATCTGGCGCTTTGGAGTCGGGGTGTCTGTCCCCTTGTTTGGCTCGTCTCTGGCGATTGCGCGCCGGGCGCGGTTGGAATTGGAGCGGGCCAGTGTGGATCTCGAACACGAGGGGAAACACCTGGCCGCGGATATCCAGCGGTTGACAGCCCACCTGCGGATTCTCGAACGGGAGATCGATACCTTCCGCGGGGCGGTTCTCAAAGAGGGCGAGGAGAATATGAAGCTCACAGGATTGCTGTACCGCTCCGGCGAAGTGCCGTTGACTGTGTACCTGGATTCGCAAGAGAGCTATTACGGTCTCAAGGACCGTTTTTATGAGGCCATCACCGAATGGAAACTGTTGAAGGCCGAAATCGAAGAAATATCAGGAGAAGAATGATGACCAAACATTTGTTGTCGATTACCATATTATGCTGCGCTCTACTATGGTGGTGTTCGCCCGCCCAAGACCATGGGGAAGGCGACGCTCACGAAAACCACGCGCACGAAGCGGCGATCGAGAGTACCGGGCAAAAGCCGGAGGGCGATCATGATCATGAAGGCGAAACTCACGAGGGCGAAGCGGCGGAGGATCGGAATCATCTCCAGGTCCCCCAGGAGAAAGCGGCGCAATGGGGCATCACCTTCTCCCATCCTTTGGAGCGGGAATATGTGGACCGGATCCAGATGACAGGGATAGTCAGCGAGAACGAGGGCAAAACCTATTTGGTGAACTCGCTCATCGAAGGGACGGTCACCAAAATCCACGGGGATATCGGCGATGTGGTCAAGG
>JAHELQ010000720.1 GCA_024644125.1 Candidatus Aminicenantota bacterium
CCGACCGCCATAAAATAGAATAAAATCATCGTACCCTCCCGCTTACCGCCGCATCCCCTTTTCCCCATCACGAGTCAAGGAGAAGATAAGTTCCCTAAAATTCGGATAGGAAGCGATCAATCTTGCGCGATCCCCGCTCTCATAATCCTGATAATCAAATCCCGGCGCCATCGTTGTCCCCATCAACGCAAGACTCCCGCCGGGGCAAAGCCGGCTCCCCTGCCACACGTCCCGTGGCACTACCGCCTGCGGCAGCTCACCTTCTGCCAGATTGTTACCGATGGTCACAATTTCCCCGCTTCCGTCCGGGTATAATTGCAGCATCTCCACTGGATCTCCATAATAAAAATGAAAGATCTCGTCTTTATTTAGCCGGTGCATCTCCGAAAAGGTTTCGTTGGTCAACAAAAAATAGATGGCCGTGGATAGGGACCGGTCTCCTATAGTTTCTTCCGTCCGGTATGTCTCTACAAAATATCCACCCTCCATCGGATGCTTCCGCAGCCCTAAGAGCCGGATTATTTCCTCAGCTTGCATTTGTCGCATGACTATCCCCTTCTCCGCAATTTCACCGCCACACACAACCCGTCTCGCAGCGGCAGTTGCACAGTCAAAAATCCCGGATGCTCCTTGAGCCTCCGGTTGAATTCCAAAACAGCTCGCGTTGCCTCGTCCGGTTCCGGCGACACTACCTTGCCGTACCAGAGACTGTTGTCTGTAATAAAGAGGCCACCCTCCCGCAAGAGGCCGAAGGCCGGTTCGGTCACCTGCGGATAGAATTCCTTGTCGATATCGTTGAACACGATATCGAACGGCCCTTCGATCCGCTTCATCAAATCCAGCGCGTCTCCCACTTCAAACGTCACGTTACCCTCAAATCCCGACCGCCTCAGATATCGAAGAGCCATCTCCCGCTTCTCGCCGTCAAAATCCGACAATACCAATTCTCCGTGCCGCCCCATTCCCCGGGCAAACCACAACGCCGAATATCCATAGCCTGACCCCAATTCCAACACCCGTTCCGCGCCGATACCCCGCGCCAACAATTCCAGAAACATCCCTACCCGCGGGCCTACGGCGGGAAACTTTCGCTCAGCCGCCATCGACTCCATCTCCAAAAACAACGGATCCCTTTGCGGCAACAACCCATCGAGATATTCTTCAATTTCAGGATTCACGATATCCATCATACACCACCTACACAACCTTCCATATACCAAAATTATAAACCCATTCCCCCCATCCTGCAACAAAAATCTCGAAATCACGCAACGGATTAAACGCCCAGTTTTTTTTCTTTATCCGCTTTCTCAAAACATATTATTCCATCGATACCCGCTTCGCCGATATGATTGAAACTTCTATCGAACACTTCCAGATGCGCAGCCTTCCCAAAATGTAAATTATCCACATACCAGAAATAACCGCTATCTTTTTCAACGAATACCTGCCTCCCCCCCTGGCGCGGGAGCGAAGATTTTTCGAATCTGAGCCGGTTATCCAGGATGGTTTGGTAGTCCATGGGAGGTTCTTGGGCTGAGTCTCGATATTGATTATCAAGAGAATGCCTGTCCAGCCATTTTTCCAGGGTCTCGACACTCTCCACACAATCGAGATTCACCTCATGTTCACCCTCTTTTATAACCGTGACCGCCTCACAATTTGCGAATCGCGATTCTCTAAAATTCAGCAACGTGGAGATCAATCCTCCATCTCCCAGTTTTCGTTCAGCCAGTTCAGCCATACTGGTATCGGTGACAATGTCCCCATTGCATTCAAATACTTCAGACGACAAATGGTGCTGCTCGCAAGTCCAGTCCCGCACTGTTTCTTTGTTAAACAATGTGTTTTTCAGGGCTGTTTTCAGCGATTTATCCGGGATAGAACTGAGGCTCCTGGCGAAGACATCTTCCTTGAGAGCACTGTAACTACAAAACAAATCCGAGTTCTTGTAAAAATGACTACGCCCTCTATATTTGGCCAGGCGATTCACAATCGAGTAAAAAATCCTTACCGCTCCGGTAAAATCTTGCTGCGTATGGAACTGGCTGTGGAGGGAACACTCATTGATAAAAATATTCATAACCTAAATCCCGAAAAGTTCTTCAAAATCTTTATCCAGTTGGTCGAAAAATCCCGATGGCCACGCTTTGATAGCTCCGTCTCCCTCTACTGGTATCTTGACAACCGGCTCCAGTTCATCCCGTTGGAAATAAAGAACACTCAAATCTTCCGCGTCGAGTATCTGCTTATTCACTGCAACCCTCAATCCATTGAGAATATGGTCGCTGTGGGATTCGATCACCACCTGAACTCCATTTTTACTGACTTGCGCCAAAAACCTCGCGATATGGGATTGGGCGTATGGGTGGAGATGAGCCTCCGGATTTTCGACAATGAGCATTTCCCCCTTAGTGGCAATCAGTCCCGAAACAATAATAGGAAGGGCGTAACTATAGCC
>JAHELQ010000192.1:0-6805 GCA_024644125.1 Candidatus Aminicenantota bacterium
GTTCCTGAAGGCTTACGAGTATCTAGACATAAAGCCTTCGGACTATCCCGAGGCGACTCGGTTAAAAGACGAAATCTTAAGCCTTCCGATTCATGGAAGTATGCCGGATCAAGAGGTGGATTATGTCATTCAGCAAATGTTCGATATATTAAAAAGTGAAGGGAGTTGACTATGCCTGTAAATAAGCCTTTAAATGTAGCGCAAATCGGCGTCGGTTATTGGGGGCCGAACTTATTGCGTAATCTGGTGGCGAATCACCGTTGCCGGGTAAAAACCGTTGTGGACCTTTCCCCGGAGCGGTTGGAATATGTGGCAGGATTGTATCCTGGTGTCACTGTGACCAGCGATGTAAACGATGTGGCGATGGATTCTTCGATCGACGCAGTGGTGATCGCCACCCCTGTGTGCGAGCATTGCCAGATGTCGTTGCGATTTTTGGAAGCGGGAAAACATATATTGGTCGAGAAGCCGATGGCAAGGTCGGTGGGAGAGGTTCAGGACATCAAGGCAGCCGCCGAGAAGAATCGTCTTGTAGCTATGGTTGGCCATACTTTCCTGTACAATGGGGCTGTAAGATATCTCAAACAGCTTATCGATTCGGGAGAAATAGGCGATATCCGGTACATGTACAGTCACCGGTTGAATCTGGGCCGTATCCGGTCTGATGTGGATGCCTTGTGGAATTTCGCTCCCCATGATGTGAGTATTATTCAGTACTTGTTGAATGACCTCGATCCGGTCTCGGTGGATAGTCACGGGATGGACTTCGTTCAACCGGGAATCCAGGATGTCGCGTTCATCAATATCCTGTATCCAGGCAAAATCATGGCGCATGTGCATGTCAGTTGGTTGGATCCACTGAAGGACCGCTCGTTGACTGTGGTGGGCACCAAAAAAATGGTTGTGTACAACGATGTGGCGGAGAACAAGATTTCCATCTTCGATAAAGGGATCGACCGGATGGCTGTGTTGGGCGAGCACATGGATTATGACAACAATCCGACCTTATGGAAATTTACCCACCGCAATGGGGATGTGATTATGCCTGGAATTGCTCTCAAGGAACCGTTGAAAGTGGAAATCGACCATTTCTTCGATTGTATCCAGAATGGCGAACCATGCTTGAGCGGATGCGATCATGCGCTGAAGGTGGTGAGAATTCTCAGTGAGTGCAGTTTTAATGGGAATGCAGGGGGAATTCGGCGGGAAAGTCCGTGAAAGGAAGTATATGATGGCTAAATCGACGATAGGTACTGGAACCGGCGATAACGTTCCGGCCATTTTTTCCTCGGGAATTGTGGATGTGTCATTCGGGAAAAATGTACGGGTGGTGGAGCCGGTCAATCTTTATGGTTGCGCGATTGGGGACAATGTGTTTGTCGGTCCCTTTGTGGAGATACAGAGGGGCGCGGCGGTGGGACATAATTGCAAGATCCAGTCGCACGCGTTTATTTGCGAGTTGGTGTCGATCGGCAATGATTGTTTTATCTCCCACGGCGCGATGTTTATCAACGATCCATTCCGCACCGGCGGTCCGGCCGGAGGGAATCGTGATCTCTGGCAGACTACGGTTATTGGTAATCATGTGTCTGTTGGTACCAACGCGACGATTTTGCCGGTGACAATATGCGATAATGTGGTGATCGGCGCCGGAGCGGTTGTCACGAAGGATATTTGCGTTCCCGGCGTGTATGCCGGAAATCCGGCGCGTTTGTTGCGCCGTCTGCCTGAAGGGGAGTAGCCGGAAATGAAGAACATTCGATTTTTTGGAGCTTTGGTAGGATTATGGTTTATATCGGTAGGGATGATTATGTGCCAGGATTTTGAGCGGGCGAAGGACGAAATCACTGAATCTGCCTGGATTCATTCGGGAATGTTTTTTATTTCAAGCGCATTTACCGTCAGCAATGTGGGCTACAATACCAATATTTTTGTATATGAGAATGCGGTGCAAGATGACACCACAGCCGATATAGGGTTGGAATTGATGGCCAGCGCCATCTTCAAAGATATGTTGATTATCCAGGTGAAAGAAACGCCTCAATATTCCTACTATGTGGAAAACCGTGATCAGCGGGTCATGAATAACTGGCTCCAGTTGAATGTATATTACCGGCTGGGGAGGGTGGGATTGCAATACCAATATGACCGCCCGCGCCAGAGCAGCAGACCCAATAGTGAATTCGGCGCCAGGTTGCAACATTGGCAGCGCAACCATCTGTTTTCACTCGATTATGGAAGTAGGGACCGATTTTATCTCAACATGTACGCTCAGTCGAGAACAGTGGAGTATCAGGCGGAGCGTTACCTGGGGGATTTTAGCGTCAATGACCTGTTCGGCAGGGAGGAGCGTTGGTATGGATTCAGTATCAATCGCGTCACCGCGGCCCAAACCAGTGTTTCGATGCAGGTTGAATATTTCCGGGTGATGTTTTCCAGTTTGCCGGAACGAAATAAAAAAGGCGGGCAGGCAAGCGCCACCATCGCATTTGCCGGCGCCCGGGGATTGAATGGCTCCTTGCAATTGGGATACCGTTTCGTTTTACCGGAATCGAGTGAATTTAAGGAATATTCCAGACCTTTTGGGGTAGGGAACCTGGAGTTACGGGTAGCTCAGCGTTTTCGCATGAGATTGCAATATTTGTTAGATACCAGGTATTCGTTTTTTTCCACAGATCTGGTGTATGACGAATCGTCTGCTGGGGTGGGGTTGGAATTTGAATTCGCCCCTCGAATCTCCATCAGCTATTTTGCGCGGTTGGGGCAGCGGGACTACCGGTCCCTGGCTGGACTCGAGGTGGACCGGTTGGATAAATATCAATTTTCCACCATCACATTGACGGTCGCCGCATTCGTCCATCTCGAGCTTGGGCTGGTCTACAATATCATTCGTAGCGATTCCAATGCCGATCGTTTCGATATGAGTGTCAATTCTCTGGGATTTTTTATGCGCTACGAATTTTAATTGGGGAATAAAATGAAAAAAACAATGATTTATCTATTGATTCTCATTGTATATGTGGCTATCTTGATGGGAGCGCCTCTACCGGTCTATGGATTGGTGTCCGGGGAGGGACTCTCGGGGCAGGCCGATTCTTCGGAGACCACATATATCATCGGGCCTAACGATCTCTTGAACATCAATGTCTTCAAAGTGCCGGAGTTGAATACGACCGTGAGGGTCTCCGGCGATGGTACGATCGCGCTTCCATTGTTGGGGACCATCCGTGTGGAAGGTATGAATCAAAGCCAATTGGAAACCAAACTGGCGAAATTATTGGATGAGCGTTACCTCCAGAATGCCCAGGTCGGTGTCTTTATCAGGGAATATAAAAGCAAGACCGTGTCTGTGGTGGGGGCGGTAACCCGCCCGGGTGATTATGAACTGTTAGGCAAAAAAAATCTGTTGCAGGTGATTTCTATGGCCGGAGGAGTCACCAACCAGGCGTCCGGGAATGTGATTATTATCCGCAACGAAAAAACTGAGGAAATTAATCTGAGTGATTTGATGGTAAAGGGAGCTCCGGGCCTCAATGTTTTTTTATTGCCCGGCGATATCGTCAATATTCCGTTCGAGGAATATGTCGAGGTGCATGTGTTGGGGCAGGTGAGAAACCCCGGCCTGGTGCGACTCAAAAAAAGCGGCAATTGCACATTGTTAAAGGCGATTGCCGAGGCCGGAGGGTTTTCCGAACATGCTAGAAAATCCTCTATTTTAATCAGCAGGCCTCTGGAAACGAATGAGATCAAGATAAAGGTCGATGCCAGGAAAATCCTCAGCGGCCGCCGGTCTGATTTCGTTCTCCGTCATGGGGATGTAATTCATATTCCCGAAAGCCTGTTTTGAGGTGAAGGATGACAAAACAATCGCTGGACAACCGGGATGATGAATTCCGTTTGGAAAAATACTGGGAAATCGTCAAGAACAAGATTCCTGTATTGTTATTGTTTGTTCTGCTGGCGCTAGCATTGGGCACTCTGAAAATTTTCACGTCCGATCCGGTGTATAGAGCCACAGGTGTATTAATGGTAAAACCCGAGAACGACAATGTGGTCATTTTCAGGGACCGGTTGGCGCTTGGCCGCACGACCAATGAATATTTCAATACACAGGTGCGAATCTTGAGAAGCAAGTCATTGGCTAAAACAGTTTTGGAAGAATTTAATCCCACTCCGTTTACAGGCATATTAAAAGGGATGAATGAAGGCTCCAAAGATGAGAGCCCCGAGACAACCGTTCGCATTCAACAATTTCTGCAGGGTTTGGAGGTGTATCCCCTCGAAGAGACTCAACTGATTGAAGTGAGTTTCCTCTCGTCCCAGCCTAAACGTTCTGCGGAGGTGGTCAATACGCTATTCAAGAAGTTTATCGATTTCAATAACGATTTGCGGACCGAGTCCACACGGCAAGCTTCTGAATTTATCACGCGGCAGATACGGGACTTGCAGCAGGATCTGGCGCGCAAGGAATTGGAATTGCAAAAATACGGCAAGAGCAAAGATTTGTTCTATTTGACCAGCGAGGAGAGCACCGAGGTGGGGAAATTTTCAGAGCTGAACCAGGCGATGACTCAGGCGCAAATTGAACGGATTAACCGGGAGTCGATATTCCGGGAATTGCAAAACAAAAATATGAGCGATTTCCCTGAAGTGCGGAGCAACATGCTAGTTAACGGCCTGAAGAGTACCAACTCCGGCTTCGAGGCCGACTATAAAAGAAAATCGCAAATATTCAAACCCTCCTATCCAGAAATGGTGGAATTGCGTTCCCAAATGGATTCAGTGCAGCAGAGAATCGATAAAGAGGTTCGGGAGATCGGAGGGCGAGCTCTGAACGAATCCAGGAACAATTACGAGACGGCTCTCAAGAGAGAACAATCATTGGCAAGCCTCCTTGACAATCAAAAATCTGAAATGATCAAGAGCAATTCCGACGCCATTTACTATAAGAGTCTTAGCATTGAAGTGGAGAATATGAGAAACTTGCAAAACTATCTGGACCGTAAACATAAAGAATCGCTTATAACCTCCCGTTTGGAGGGGGTGCAGACCAGCAATATCAAGGTTATCGACCCGGCGGATGTCCCGTTGCAACCGATCGCCCCAAAGAAGCGAATGATCATTTTGGTGGCTCTGTTTATGGGGCTCAGCGGCGGCCTGGCGTTCATCCTGCTTCTCAATGTGCTGGACAATACTATCAAAGAACCTGATGGCATCAAAAGCTTAATGAATTCTCCAATTCTCGGGATCATTCCATCGTCCCGCAGTAAGGGAAATATCGCCAGGTATCTGGGATACTCATATTATAAAAAGAATCGCAAAGATCCAGACTTCAATACTGATATCGAGATGATCAACCACCGGTTGCCGGAATCGTCGATCGCCGACGCTTACCGGAATATCAGAACCTCCATCTTGCTTACGTCACACAACCGCCCTTCAAGAGTCATCAGCATCTCCAGCGCCCGGCCCTCTGAAGGAAAAACTTCGACAGCCGTGAATCTCGCCGTGTCTTTTTCACAGTTGGGGAAAAAGGTGTTGCTGATAGACGGGGATATGCGGAATCCAAGGCTCCATAAAATTTTCAAAATGAAAAACACCTCAGGATTGTCATCCTATCTTGTTGGGAAAGTACCGCTTTCGGATTCGATACAAAAAGCTCCGGTGTCGAATATGTATGTCATTCCTTCGGGGCCGATTCCGCCGAATCCCGTGGAATTGCTGGATTCGGAAATGATGACAGGGCTGTTCACCACTCCATTGTTGAAGGAATGTGACTATATTTTTATCGATACTCCTCCGTTTATCGATATTGTCGATCCGATACTCCTGGCGAAACAATCCGACGGTATGGTGCTGGTTACCTGGGTGGGCAAGACCAAACGGAATGCTGTCGAGAAGTTGAAAGAACAGGTGGACCAATTTGAAATTCCTTTGTTTGGAATTGTTCTCAATATGGTGGATTTGAAGAAAAGCTGGTATGACTACAATTACTCTTATCAATACGCATATAACAATCTTCGTAAAGTGAATGGGGAGTTCCGGAATTCCTGGAAAACCAGCTAACGTGATGGAGTTAAATCAGGTTGGAGGCGCAATATGGTGGATTTGCATTCTCATTTGATTCCCGGGATAGATGAAGGGGCGGGGAGTTTCGATGAATCCCTGCGCATGTTGAAGGCCGCTGAGGCGGATGGGATCTCTGTCATTCTGGCGACTCCCCATATTGTCTTGAATATGTTTTTCTCGCCTATGAGCGCCCAAAAAAATATTCAGGGGCTGAACAGTAAATTCCGCCGGTTGCAACAGATCACCAGTGAAAAAAAATTATCCATCCAGATATTGCGCGGAGCGGAAATATACTTCGATTCAAGTCTCAGGGAGAAGTTGGGAGAATATCCAGGGATTTTGACCATCAATAATTCCGATTATTTTTTATTGGAATTTCCTTCGGGGTTTATATTTCCGGGGCTCAAAGAATTTATTTTCGATGTAATGACAGACGGATACATCCCCATCATCTCTCATCCCGAGCGAAACCGGACCTTTCAGCAGGAACCCTCGCTGTTGTACCAGTTCTTGCAATTGGGTGCGTTATGCCAGATGGATGCCGGTAGTATCAGGGGAGATTTCGGCAATACCACCCGTTATACCGCTATGCAATTTCTGAAGAACAACCTGGTGCATGTGATCGCTTCAGATGCGCATGATTCGACCAATCGCCCGCCCAGGCTTTCATTTTTGTACCGGGAGCTCAAAGATATTCCAGGGAAGCGTCTGGATATGTTGCTGAAAGATAACCCGG
>JAHELQ010000192.1:6815-8998 GCA_024644125.1 Candidatus Aminicenantota bacterium
TGGAGGATCCTGAACAAAAAACATCAATTTTTGATTTTTTTAAGCGATGATACCAGGAAACAATACCTAAAATTAAACCAGCGCCTCCTGGCGCCATTGGGATGTATCATTTTGATGCTTCCCCTGTTTCTATTGTTTTACGGACCCTTTTTTATGAATCTGTTTTTAGTCATAGTGGGAGGGTACTCCCTGTGGTTGGGGGGGCATGCGGGGAAGAAGACCGAGGATTTCAAACGGCCCCATTTTTTATACCGGCGGATGACCCGCTTTCTTCTGCTGGTCTTCATGGCTTTGGGATTGCTGCAATTGGTCCCGGTACCCGCGATTTTATTAAAACTTCTCTCACCTCATACGGTCAAGTTTTTGGGGCAATTCCAGGATTCCGTACCCTGGTTGACAACGGTTTCCCTTGTTCCGGCCGACACCCTTCATTCCTGGATGCAAACCGCGACTGTGGTTTTATGCTTCGGTCTGGTGGCGTATTTGGAATTCGGCCTGGATGATGTACGGGAACTGTTAAAAACCGTGACAGTTTCCGGGTTGATTTTAATCGTATGCGGTGGTATTTTTTATTGGGGCGCGACTATCATGTCTGCGGATAGCCAGGATTTTTTGAGACCTATCGAAGGGCGCATGACCTTTTATGCCGGTATGTGCCTGCCGGTTTCGCTTTCCATCTTCCTGGCCCGTCTCAAATATATCGGCAGCCGTCGGGGATTGCTGGTAAAAACGTTTCAAATGGTAAAAGAGGATCGGCTGGTATTGGGATATATGGTTATCCCTCTCGTACTCGTGACTTTTTTGGCGTTGACCGCAAGAGGAGTCGGGCTTGTTGCAGTGGCGGTTCCGGTGTCGCTATATATTTTCGCGTTATGGTATCTACGGATGCCGAAGCCATTGAGGCGGCGCTTGAAGTATGTTTTAGCGGCTGCCGGTATTCTTGTTTTGATAACTGGTTCATTCCGGTCTATTTCTATGACAGTGGAAAGCCGGGGGGCTGCGGGAGCCGGCGCGAGCGGTTGGGAAGTTGCGAAGGAGATCACTGCGGATTTTCCTGTACTTGGGTCAGGCCTCGGTACCTTCCGGTCCGTAGCCCGTTTGTATCCGCTGGATAGCAATGGCTTCCCCGCTTCGAATGCAGGGAGCGACTACCTTGAAGTGGCAGCCGAGTTAGGAGTTGTTGCTTCTATTTTCCTGGTCGCATTTTTGATGATCTGGATGCTTGGGCTATCGAGAATGTGGTGGGTGAGACGTCACCCCGATGTCAAAATCCTGGGATTGGGAGTGATCTGCGGTCTCCTGGTGGGATTGATGCATTCCTTTTTCCAGAGTTCGCTCCATGTTCCCCCTCAACTTTTTTTACTGGGGCTGTTTATGGTGTTGGGTATCAAGATTGTCACCTATAAGAAAGAATTTCCGGTGGATTGATCGGCCGGACGATGGAGGGACGTGTGATGAATAAACAAAAAATTGCCGCTATTTTCGCCATTCTCCTGGTGGTGTATTTTAGTGTGATGATGCTGGCTGAAATATTGGATTTGCGACACAATCCCGGTAGCAATATACTGGATTCCGGTTTTCATGTATCACATCTTCAACCTTTGGAGATTGGAAAGGGCGTTGCCCCGGATCACCGGCATCCTTACTACAGGTCCCTCAAGCGGTCTGTGATATTGGACGGTAGCAGAATTGACCAGGCGGTGGAAATAATAGTGGTCTTGTTCCAGGATTGGTCGCGCCTCGATTCCGCCGACAAAACGTTCTGTGTCGAACAATTGAATCGCGTGATACGATATGTGAATCGCCGCCAGTTTTTACAGATATTGGATGCCTGGAGTCTTTGTTGCAATGATATTACTTTATTTCCCAGGGCCCTCGGGCATAATCCGGTTTTTTACCGGGAACTCGCCGGGCGTATGGTGAACACCAAAGAACAACTTGCAATCCGGGCCAGTCTCATGGCAAATTTTGAGATTTATTGGCTTGAAAAAGTTAGCCGGGCGGTTCGGCAGTTATCCGAACAAAAAGAGGGTTCGCTCCAACAATGGCAATATTTGCGGGGTTTACTGAAACGGGGAATCAGAGGGTATTACCTGTTGGCCAAAAACAGCAAGCTTCGAGAGGGGCGGTTACATCAATTGCTCAAGCGTATTCATTTCAATATTCTCGGTAAGATGCTACAG
>JAHELQ010000721.1 GCA_024644125.1 Candidatus Aminicenantota bacterium
ACCACACTATTATTTAGCACCCAGGCTACACTTGACGTCTACTAATTAAAACTTAGGGGATAGGCTCAGGCAATTCACTACACTGACAAAAGCCGAACGTGCCTGTCCCCTAATTTTTCCCCATATCTCAAGAGAGCCCAAAGTGAAGGGGGGGCGCCAGACAAAATTCATATTGCGGATATAGATGTGCAAATACGTTATGGGATGATATATTTAAACGCATCGACACTTCCGTTTTTTATGCGGATCATGACCGGAGTAGTCTGGCAAAAAAAATGATCGTAAAAAACCGCCTTTTTCAGCATGAATACATCCTGGCATTCATTGACGTTTGCCCAACCTCGGAGATCGCCTATTAAATTGAACATCGCCAGGATGATCGTCCGCTTCCCATCTCTGCGCAATTCTTTCATGTCAGCCAAACCTTTTATGACGCAGGAAGTGCAATCTCGTTCATCAAAAAGCAAGCAATAGATCACATCATTTGAAGGCAATAAATCAACGAATTTAGTGGGATTACCTTCAAGATCCCGGACTTCAACCTCGCTCTGTTCCCGGATGTCAAAGGAAAATCGGGGTTCTTTCACCAATACGAATTTAGCGATCAACACCCCGATAATGGCAGCCACGAGTAATCCAATAATCACATTACCGGTTATCTCCTTTTTGTTCATTTTTTCTCCACGATTTTATAAATATCGAAGATTGTTTCGTCCACCTCCTCCCATGTTGGATTTCCCCCACGGAAAAAATAAAGTTTTCCATTCTTGTTTGCCAGGAGCAGGTCATCGGTCATGATCGTGTGTTTCAGCTCAAATGTGTCGGCGTCGTAAAAGAGCAAGCCAAAACGCTTGTTGTTCGCGTCGGCGGTCCGCACTTGAACAATCAACCAATGCCCATCGATCAGCACATTACATATCCTCGAGTATCCGGTCTTCCAGAGTGCCATATTCTTCCAAAATTCCTGGGATGTAATCATTCGGCCTTTTATTGGATCGTGATAAAAAGTTTCAGGCATCCTTTTGTAGAATTTTGGGTGTTCCAGGTTGACTGTTTGGGAAACTTTGGGGTCTTCTCCAGTGATAATCCTCAGGAAGAGTTTATTCTCAGAGAGAAAAAAAATCCGCTTCTTGTATTCTACTAAAAAACTATAGAATTGCGCGATTTTCCAGGCCTCGTCATACGTTTCCTGAATCATGTTTTTGATAAATTTTCCTTTGTCGGAGAACACCTGGAGATAATCCACCGTAAACCGGCCGTTTTTTTTATCTTGAAAGGTACTGAATACCGCTACATACCATTTTTTTTGGAAAAATAACGTGTCTGTCGGAGCAAAAGATTTCTTGAGTTCTCTATACTCAGTTCTGTCCCATTTATAGAGCCCATCCGTTTTTTTAAATACGTGCATTTTCCCGACAAAGCCTTCGATACAAAGATCTTGATTGTCGAGAATATTTAACGCGAAATATCCGCTAAGATCACCCGGCCCTTCCCCCGCAGGGGCCACGAGTTTGAGCTCTTTGGGAGCTACAATCATACATCCTGGAACCCCAAAAGCCACAATAAGGTCTCCATCTCGATCCACAACAGCATCAAAAAATATTCGAGAAAAAACGGTGTCATACTCATAACTATGCTCCAGTTTGAGAACCAAATCACCAGCGCAGACATTTGAAACCCAAAAGGCTTGTATCAATAATATAAAAATTACGCGAAATTCCCTCATCACATACCTCTCGATTTATTCGATTAGGCAGTAAGACTTCTCGGCCTTCAGAGTAATTTTTTCTTTTTATTTGGGGTGATAACACCAACAATCAAAGGGCGTTGAAGAACAATAACATGTGTCTATACCATACGGTCCAGAGCCTTTAGCCCCTTGTTCATATCCTTCCGCCGCGTTGGTGGGAACACTGACAAGAATTGATAAAACTAACACCAACGCCAAAATAACAATCAATTTTACTTTTTTCAAAATATCCTCCTTTTTTTCTAGTTTAATGGTTTCCTTTACATGTATTTGAAAAGTCTCACTGCCTTCTAGATCCCACCCACAATGAGTATTTAGGTTATCTCGATTAATATCCATCGTTTTTTGATTTTACTCCAGTGACTATCCCTGGAATAATTGACAGATGAATAGTTTAAGAGTTTATGGATCTAATCCCCGTATCTCAGAAGATAAATTCGAGATTTCAACCTCCTTTCATCGTTATGTTATGAATCTTCCATTCGTTTCACCAAAATATCTATTTTATAGATATTTTTTATTTTATAACATGAAATGCGGGAAGTCAATACAACCATTGTATTAAAATAGGTATTACCGAGTTTAGAGAACCGAACGTGCCTGTCTCCTAATTTTTCCTCTTCCTTTTGGCCTGTTCACGCTTGTCCGTGTCTGTCCGCAGCGCGCCATCTTCTTATTGACGATTCGAGCCTTCGTCG
>JAHELQ010000193.1 GCA_024644125.1 Candidatus Aminicenantota bacterium
CGATGAGATGGTGGGGGAGGTAGCGGATGTGGATGGTTCCATAATCCGGGAGACCTGTCCTGGGGCATAACGATGTGAATTCGGGATTCGAGATTTCGACCCAGGTTTCGTAACCGGTCGGTTCGTAGGGTACTGCCTCCAGGACTTCAGGTGAGATAAAGTCAGCCCCTTGCCTGTTGCTGATTAAATATTCAGTGATTTTTTCCATGTCCATGATTGGCTCCTCGAATAATCGGTTTGGAGCATGTTACCTCAATTCCTTCTCTTTGGCAAGTGGCGTGGGAAAATCTTGACAGAACCGGAAAATTTTGATAATGTGTATTTTTGAATTTGAGGAGAATGTTGTTTGGTTTATTCGCGTGTAAAAAAAATTGAACGGAGTTGCGCGAGTGATTAAGGTTTTAGTGGCGGATCTGATAAGTCCGAAGGCCATTGAATTGTTAAAAGAGATTCCTGAATTCGATGTTATTGAGGTGGCGGATAGTAAATCTTCCCGGATGATGACCGAGATTCGGAATTGCGACGCAATTGTCGCTGCGGGGAGTACAATTTTCGATAACAAAATGTTGGCTGCCGCCGGGAATCTTAAACTCATTATAAAAACCGGCCTCAGTAGCCAGGATGCCGATGAGGAATTCGCTCGGGCCAGAGGAATCGAGGTCAAGCGCACGCCTTTTTCCACATCCATTATGGTGGCGGAATATACGCTGGCAGTGATGCTGGGGATCTGTCGCTTCATCGGACCTGTATATAAACATTTAAAAGAGTACACATGGAACGAGGAATGTTTTTCCGAGGGAATTGAATTATATGGGAAAACCGCGGGTATCATCGGATTTGGCCGGATCGGAAAGGAATTGGCCAGGCGGCAACGGGCATTGGGAATGCGGGTTGTCTATTTTGATATACTCGAGATCGACAGTGATCTCGACGCCCAGCAAATAAATCTGGATGAGCTTCTCAAAATTTCAGATTTTGTATCGTTACATTTGCCGTCTACGAAAGAGACGGCGCACATGATTTCTTATCCTCAATTTGCAGCCATGAAGGATGACGCGGTGCTTGTGGATGTGTCTCTCGGCAATATCGTTGATGAGGCGGCCCTGGTAGCCACCCTGTCGGATCAGAAGTTGAGAGCGGTGGCACTGGATGTTTCTAAAAAGGATCTTGAATTGAAGCGGGAATTGATATCTCATCCGAAAATTTTTCCCTTTCCCAGTCTTAGTCTGACGACTGTGGAAGGCGAGGACACGGTGGGATTGAATGCGGTTTCGATCTTGAAAGATTTTTTTAATGTATAAAAGACTAATTGAAGGAACATTATGATCACATTAGTGGGAAATTCCTTAAACTCGTGTAACAAGAAAGTTCTCGACAAGATGAACAAGATGGACCTGGAATTCATCAAGAAGGAAGCCGCGAGCCAGATTGAACGTGGAGCCGAATTCATCGAATTGAGCGCGGTTTCGTTGCTTGAAAACGAGGTCCCCTTCCTCAAGCAGGTGATTCCCATCATCGAAAAAGTGGGTGGGAAAGTACTGGTCCGTAGCAATAGTATCGAGGCTTTGATCGAGGCGGTAAATATCGCCAAAAATGAAGTGGTGATTGGAGATATCGAATACAATATCGATAAAATCAATAAAATCAGCGACGTTCTGAAGCGGGATAATGTGAAAATCGTCGCCCTGATAAAAGATAATAGCAAAGACGAAGAGGTCTACCCTGAGAAATCCCTTCTGATAGCCCAGATGTATATCGACCACTTACTGGACATGGGAATTCGCCGGCGGGACATATTACTCAATCCTGTTGTGCGCCCTTTGGAGGAAAGCTTTTCCAATGGCAAAATGTTTTTGAATACTCTTGAGTTGTTTAAATTGGATTTTCCACAAATCAGAACCATCGCTAATTTGACGGTACTTTCCGACGGCTTGCCGCGGAGGCATTTGATCAATAGTTATTTTCTTTCGTTGGCCATCGAGAAGGGTCTCGATTTCATCGTATTGAATGTGATGGAAAAATCAGTCACCGAATCCATAATCTCTACCTTGAGCATATTGGGAAGAGATAGGAATTTGCAGACCTATTTGAAGTTCTGCCGAAACAAAAGGGAAGCAAAACAAAAGGGGATGTGAATATGGAAGATCAAAGAATCAAAGAGATTCTGATAGAAAAAAACGATAATTTCCGTGAGCTCTATCTTCAACATCAGGGATATGAGAGACGCCTCCTGGATCTTAGTAAAAAGAATTATAAAAGCCAGGTGGAATTGGTTGAAGAGCAAAATATAAAAAAACGGAAGTTAGTGATAAAAGACGCCATGCAGAAAATTATTTGGGAGTATAAAAAGAAGGCGATTTAGCGATTGAGGAAGTGACTGCGAACAGGCATTGACCCTGTTTTGTGAAAATAGAAGATTATTACAAGTGGAGGCTTATTATTACTACAAAAAATGTAATGAGAACAAGTCAGAGAAGAAGGATCAGGAAAGTAAATTTATCGAAACTGACGCGGATATCGTTTTTACCGTCCGTATTTACCACATTTAACCTGTTCCTGGGATATACGGCATTATTGCACATTTTGAAAGGGAATTACTTGACCGCTGTTTATTTGGTGACTCTTAGCGTCGTTATGGATGGATTCGACGGTACCATCGCCAGGTTGACCAAAACCGAATCGAATTTCGGGATGCAACTGGATTCACTGGTTGACGCGGTTTCATTCGGCCTTGTGACCTCTGTATTTATCTTTAAATGGGGATTTTATATGTTTCACCCGCAATTGGGCAAGATGGCGGGATTCATTTTCCTGAGCGCCGGCGTTATCAGACTGGCGAGATTCAATGTATACAAAGAGGTTAAAGCCTATCCATCCAGCGTTTTTATCGGACTGCCGATTCCGCTAGCAGCTCTGTCCGTTTTGTCTGTCCGGCTTCTCTTCCCGGTGCAACCGGGCAATCAATGGGAGACGATTTTTTTCGCCGCTTATTGTATCCTTATTGCGGTGTTGATGATCTCAAATGTAAAATACAGGACCATGAAGAGGATCAATCCCCGGCACAGTTTACCGGTTTTATTCATTCTAGCGATTATTGTAGCTCTTACCATATTGTACCCAACGACGACAATACCCTCTATCACCGGCCTTTATTTAATTTCGCCATTAATTTTTGTGATTAGCGGAAAATTCAAAAAAAACGTAAAACAACCGGATGCGGGAGGAAGCGGGGATTTTTTCCAGAGCGATAGCGTTGATGATTAATGAAGACAGTCTGCTATTCTATGTAAAGCAACACCTTCGCCGTTTTGTCCTGGCCCTTGTTTTTATGGCCATGGTAGCCGCTTTTACCGCGCTTTTTGCGGTTATTATCCAGCCAGTGATGGACGAATTGTTTGTGCAGAGCGGAGGAAATCTCGGCGGAAGAGGGCAGGCGATCCGTAACTTCCTTTTGTATTTCTTTAATATCGGTGAAGAGCGTTTGGTGATCATTCTTCCGCAGCTATTGTTCTTTTCCTTTCTAGGGCAGGCGATATTCACTTTTTTGTCGCTATATCTCATGAAAACCCTTGGCCTTTCCGTTGTGCGGGCGATCCGCGACCATCTCTATAGGAATTTGATATATCAATCCATCGACTTTTTATCCAGAGCTCGAACCGGCGATCTGGTCTCCCGGATCACAAACGATATAGAAAAAATAAAATTCGCCGTGTCCGAGACCTTATCGGTCTATGTCCGTGAATCGCTGACCCTGGTGGCGCTCCTGGTGGTTATCTTTTTCCAGGATGTATGGATGTCGTTGATCTCCCTCATCATTGTTCCGGTGGCCGGAGGACTGCTTATGGCTTTCGGTAAAAAAGTGAAGAAGCGGGGGATTCAATCCCAGGAAACCATCGGCAATCTTTCCACCTTTCTAACTGAAACCGTTTCCGGAAATAAGATTGTCAAAGCCTATAATATGGAAGAGTACGAGGTGGAGAAATTTGCCCGTTTAAACCTCGACCATTACCGAATTGATTCTAAAATCGCGTTGGTGTATTCGTTGTCCGCTCCCATCATGCATACCATCGGGGGGCTTGTTGCCGCCGTTATTTTTATGGTGGGAGGTCACCGGGTGGCTTCCGGTAGTATGTCGCCGGGCCAGTTCACATCGTTTCTCACCGCGCTGTTTTTAATGTATAATCCTATCAAGAGGTTGTCTCAGGCAAACAACGATTATCAGCAGGGAAAGGCTGGATTCGAGAGAGTGCTTCAGATTATTCAGAGTAAGAATCCCATGCTGGACCGCCCGGGCGCCTTGAATATCGGGCGGGTCGATGGCAGAATTGAATTCAAGAGTGTACGGTTTTCATATCAACCGAACATTCCTGTGATAAAAGGTATTTCCTTTAATGTGCAGCCGGGCGAATTGGTGGCGTTGGTGGGCGCTAGCGGTTCGGGAAAAACCACGTTGATGAACCTGTTGATGCGTTTTTATGAACAAAACAGCGGGGAAATATTGATTGATGGAACCGATACTCGTGATTTCACGTTGCAATCCTTGAGGGAAAATATCGGATTGGTAACACAGGATGTGTTTCTTTTTAATGATTCTATCCGCAATAACATTACATATGGCAGTAAGGGGTTTGAATTCGCGGATGTCGGAAGAGCCGCGGGTATCGCCAGAGCTGCCGATTTCATCGAAAAGCTTCCGCAGGGTTACGACACCATTGTGGGTGAACGGGGCGTGTTTCTTTCCAATGGACAGAGACAACGAATCTCGATCGCCCGGGCTATTCTCAAAAAACCGCCGGTTTTGGTATTCGACGAAGCCACTTCGTCTCTCGATTCGGAATCGGAACGGCTCATACAGGAGGCTATGGTCGATGTGATGAAGGGACGAACCACATTCGTGATTGCCCACCGGCTGTCCACCATCATTGAAGCCAATAAAATCCTGGTCATCGAGAAAGGTGATATCAAAGAATCCGGCAATCACACCCAACTATTGAAAAAACGAGGTTTGTATTATTCGTTATATAATTTGCAATTTCCAGAGATGGATATTATAATGGAAAAATGAAAAGTATGACAGGTTTTGCTCAGGGAAGGTTCGATTTTGAACACTTCTCCTTTAACATTTCGTTTAAATCGTTGAATCACAAATTCCTCGATGTCAGTTTCAAAGGCACCGGCGTCACTCCGTCGTCGGAAAAACTCATCAAAGAGATCATGAAAGACCATGTATTCCGTGGAAAAGTGGAGGTCGTATTCAATTTGTTTGAGCGGGATCCCCAGAAATGGAATATTCAATTCAATGAATATTTACTCGAAGACATACTAGACCGAGTGATGAGTTTTAACAACAAGTACAAAAAGAATGTCAGTATATCATTGGACAATCTGTTGAAGATACCGATGGTGTTTCACATCGATTATATTTTCGACCGATTTCAGGAAGGGAGTGTCGATGAGTTCTGTAATTCTCTTCAGCATGTGTTCGAGGAATTTCTTCTGAGTCGCGAGCAAGAGGGGCAGTTTATTCTCGATGACTTGCTCAAGTCCCTGGACATAATCGAAGAGAAGCTGGCAATCATTAAAGATGAAACCGAGAAGATCGAGAGCGAAATCTATGATAATTACCGGGAAAAAATCCAACGGTATCTGAACGATATCGAGATCGATGAGAAGCGAATCGCCCAGGAGGCCGCCATATCCGCAGAGCGCAGTTGTATCTCCGAAGAGATCAATCGCCTGGCCACCCACACCCAACGCATGCGGAAACTCCTGCTTGACGAAGCAAATCCTCTCAAGGGAAAGGAAGCGGATTTTTTGTCCCAGGAGATGCAACGGGAAACGCATACCATCGCCTCCAAGACAAATTCCATGGAGATTCACCGGATGGTTATCCTGGTGCGACGGGAAATCGAAAAGATTAAACAACAGGTTCAGAATGTCGAGTAAACTCCTGTTGAATATTGGTTTTGGCAACGCTGTGGTAAAAGGGGAAGTGGCTGCCATCGTGCAACCGAATTCCGCCCCGATCCGGCGCTTCGTAAAGCAAAAAAAAGAAGAAGGTTTATTGATCGATTCCACAATGGGGAAAAAATTGCGGGCTGTCATTGTTTTGAAGTCAGGTTATGCCGTACTGTCGGCAATTACGGTTTCCTCGTTGATGACCCGTCTCGAAGGTTCCGAGACAGACCAGGTTACGTAGGTTGGAGAAATGAATAGTATTATTGTCATTTCCGGTCCGTCTGGGTGCGGAAAATCAACATTGATTCGTAAGATATTGCAATGGCGTAAAGACCTGGTATTCTCCGTCTCTCATACCACGCGGCAAATGAGGGATAGGGAAGCGGATGGGAAAGATTATCATTTTATTTCGAAGCCAGAATTCGAGCTGATGATCAAGGGAAACCGGTTCGTCGAATGGGCGTTGGTTCATGAAAACTACTATGGAACCTCAATCGACGAGATTCACTCGAAATCCGCAGGCAGGGAGATTCTGATTCTGGATATCGATGTGCAGGGAGCGAAACAAATCAGGAAAAAATTCCCCGAAGCGCACCTGGTTTTTGTCGCGCCACCTTCAATGGAGGAGCTTCAACGGCGGCTATTGAAGAGGGAAAAAACACTGAACGATCATCTGCGGCGAAGGCTGGATGAAGCTAAAAAAGAGATGCGGGAGTATTTGTTTTATGATTATGTGCTGGTGAACAACGATGTCGATATTACAGCTCGAGTTCTCAATGGTATCATCAATGCGTACCGCTACCGGTCATTCCGGCAAGGGTGGTTGGTGGAACGGATTTTGAAGGAGAGGCTATGAAATTGATATTGGGTGTCACTGGCTCCATCAGCGCCTTCAAAGCGGTGGAGATCATGAGGTTGTTTCAGAAACGTGGTCATGAAGTCAGCGTTATTTTGACCGCATCCGCGCAACAATTCATCCCTCCGTTGACCTTCGAAACATTCGCTCCGGGACGCGTTCACGCCGGGATGTTTACCGGAGAAGACGATGTGCTGACTCATATCACTATTTGCCGGGAGAACGAATTGCTTTTAATCGCACCGGCCACAGCAAATATAATAGGAAAAATCGCCAATGGTATTGCCGATGATTTGCTCTCCTCGACATTTTTGGCATTCAATAAACGGGTGGTTGTCGTACCGGCAATGAATTCAATCATGTTTGAAAATATCGCGGTGCAGGAGAATGTTCTCCGGCTGAAATCCAGAGGTATTGTCGTCATGGAACCGGACGAAGGTTCGCTCGCATGCAATACTGAAGGGAAAGGGAGATTGCCCTCTCCCGAAGCGATTGTCGATTTTTGTCTCAAATCCTGATATGATCAAACGCGCGATTATTGTCTCTGGCCCCACAATCGAACCCATTGATCCGGTCCGGTATATTTCGAATCGCTCATCGGGAAAAACCGGTTATTTTCTGTCTCAAGAGGGGTTAAAAAGAGATATCGATGAAATAATATTTGTGACAGGCCCATCCCGTTTTACGCCCGTCGGGGTGACGGTCGTTTCTGTCGAGACCGCTCTTCAAATGCAGGCGGCGATCGACGACTATTTCGAAGATGCCGATGTGCTAATCATGGCCGCGGCGGTCAGCGATTATAGAATAGCCGAGTACCGCCCGCAAAAAATCAAGAAAGGCCAGGACCGGTTGGTGTTGGAATTGGAAAAAAATCCGGATATTTTACTGGGGCTTGGCAAGAAAAAAAAAGAGTCTCAGGTATTGGTGGGGTATGCGGCTGAAACCCACGACATTTTTTTTTACGGGCAACAAAAATTCGATGGGAAAAACCTCGATTTATTAGTCTTGAATGAAATTTCGCCCGCTAATCCGGCGTTTGATGTGGACGAAAACCAGGTCTACTTTTTTACAAAAAATGGATACCGGCAGATACTAAAAATGAAAAAACAGGATATTTCAGCTTTGATCTGGGATGAAATTTTCGCTATAATAGAGGCGAAAAAGGATCGATAACAATAAGTCGCACACATGCAACAATTAGAAAATATTCTGGAGTTTTACCGCGAAATCGGCGCTACGTTTCTTGAAAAAAGAGAGCCTACGATTGTGCGCCGGGATAGTCCGCCGGAAAGTGGGACGGCACGCCGGATGGTACCGCAACAGCCTCCCAACCCCAATAAAGAGCTGGAGGCGGTCCACCAGGAGATTTATCGCTGTACCCGCTGCGAGCTTCACCAATCAAACACCAATTATGTCCCTGGCGAGGGGTCGATTCAGCCTGGCATCATGTTCATCGGCGAGGGGCCCGGGGAAGAAGAAGACAAATTGGGGCGGCCGTTTGTCGGCAAGGCCGGCCAATTGTTAGATCGCATTATTGAAAAGATGGGATACAAACGGGAGGATGTCTTCATCGGCAACATCGTGAAATGTCGCCCCCCGGGTAACCGCGATCCCCATCGAACAGAGGTAGAGGCTTGTCTTCCATACCTCAAGCGGCAGGTGGAAATTTTGAAGCCCAGGATTATTGTGTGCCTTGGACGCGTCGCATTGAATAATTTGCTGGACGGCGATTATCCCATTACGAAGGTCCGCGGGCAGGTCTTTGAATATCATGGAATTCCGGTCATCCCTACGTTCCATCCCTCCTATATTTTGCACCAGCAAACGCAGGAAAAAGTGTCGAAGGCCAAATGGGACGTGTGGCACGATATGATGAAAGTCCTGGAATTAATTAAAAAGGTGTGATTTTGCTGGTTACCATCGCTCCGTCGCTCAATATCTACCAGCCCCTTACCTATGCCTATACCGGTGATCCCGGGCATATTCACGTGGGGATGCGGGTGATCGTTCCAGTGGCGAACCGGTTGGTTCCCGGTTGGATCCTATCTCTGGATTCTTCTAGCGCTTACACCGGCCGGGTAAAACATATCGTCGGCATCGTTCATGACGATTATGCCCCTTCGCTGCCGATG
>JAHELQ010000194.1 GCA_024644125.1 Candidatus Aminicenantota bacterium
CTCTCACTCCATGAAACTCGAATTGGGACGCCATCTCCTGTAGATAGCGCTTTTCACCAGGGCCGGCGATATATTCATCTGTGCCGAAATAAGCATCCTGGCACACACTCCGGGTATACACATTTGGCACTAGAGAGAAGCCCTCGATATCGGCGCCAGTTCCGTCCCGGAAACGGTAGCCGTCATTTGAACGGAAAATCGCCCGGCGCCTGTCGCCGTCCATCACAAAAAGATTGCACTGCTCGCCTATCGGCGTCTTCTCCGCCTCGCGCAATAAAATCGGACGGGAGAACCCACGAAAATCACCGTCAACCGGATCAAAAAAACGGAGAGGAAACTCCGCGTACAATTCCTTCGCGAGAATCAACGATGCCTCCCCCAGCGTCCTGCCCGGGAGATAACATTCCAGAGCGAGTTTTTTCAACCCAGGAGTGAATTCCGTTTGCCGGAGGGTATCAAAAAAAATTTCCAGCAACTCCGGCAACGTATCTTCAATCCTGATCAATCCACAAGAGGCGCCGCCACTGTCGATATCCCAGGTCAATGTGCGCAAGCGCCCATCGTTATCCAGATAATCGATGTGATTGATCTCGTTGAAGTCCGCGTCGTTGGTCTCCAACCAATAAATAGCCTCGCCCGATAATTCCTCGCCGCGGCGCGCGGCGCCGAGAACTTTGTATGCGGTATACAGAGGCCCTCCCAACAAACCAATCTGTTGCCCCGTCACAATCCGTTTCGTCATGGCTTTTTCCGGGCGTAGAGAACAGTTCGCGGCGCATCCGGGGACCACCGCGCCCCGGCGTAATCGCCGAAACATCCCACTACGCCGAGTCCCGCTTCCACCAGCATCATCTCCAATTCCTCCCGCGAAAAGAGGGCCACCGATTCTTTATAATGGCTAACATCACCGTCCCGATTGAAAAAGATATCTTTAATCACCCGCCCATCGTCGATTTTCCGCCTCTCCGTCACCTCGATATTCCCGGGCAAATGGGTAACCGTTTCAGAAACCAGATTTTTTAAGACCGCCGGCGGATTTAAAAAATCGATCCAAAACCAACCGCCGGGATTCAGCGCGGAATACACCGCCGCCAACACACAAGCGTTTTCCTCCCGGGTGGGGAAATAACCGAAACTGGTAAAAAGTGATACAATCACATCAAAACAGCCGGGAATCGCCCGCATGTCTCCGACAATCAAATGTAGATCCCCGTAACGTTTGCGCCCTTCCCGCACCAAACACTCCGACAGGTCCATACCGAAGACCCGGTAGCCCCTGTTCCGGAACAAATGGGTGTAACGGCCTTCGCCGCACCCCAAATCAAGAATGGAACTACACGTGGGAATATCGAGCGTATCCAGGATCAACCGCACCTGCACATCCGCATCCCGGCAATTGCGGTGATGGTAGAGCAGTAAGTAATTTTCATCGAACCAATCTTCGAACCAATGTCTCACATTATTGGATTCCATGATCGATCTTGTATTGCGCCCAATTCTCCTTTAGCCAGATAAACTCGTTTATATTGTCAATCCGCTGCAAAAAAGGATTGCTCACCCGCTCCTCGCCGATAGTGGACGACGGTTTGACCCCATAATTGTGGCCGGGCCACACACGAATGCCGTCCTCCAATTTCAGGAGCTTTTTCAAACTCTCGAACTCCACTTCCGCATCGCCACGGGTATAAGTCCCGCCGATTTTACCTACAAACAGAGTGTCGCCGGTAACCAATTCTTCGCCCACCAACACACACATCGACTCGTCGGTATGACCAGGAGTGTGGATAAAATTCAATTCCAGATTCCCAAGCTCCAGAGTTTCGCCTTCCTCAACCAGAATATCCCCGATCATACTACTGCTGTGGGTCACTATTTTAGCTTCGCTCTTGCCACTGAAGAAATCATTGCCGCCAGTGTGGTCATAATGAACATGGGTATTGATGACATAGATCACCTTCAAACCCAACGCCTCCGCCTCCTGGAAACATGGGGCCGGATCGGGGGATGGATCGATCACTGCCGCCAATTTTGTCTCTTCACACCCTACCAGATACCCGAAATTACGGTCACCGCCTGAAAGAATTTGTTTAAAAATCATGGCTCTCCTCAAACGTGTCTCCTAAAATTATTTTTTAACTAAAATATATAAAAGTATAGCCCATCCGCACCAGCAAGTCAAATGTAAACCCAATTATAGACAAAGACTTCCCCTTACCGGTGCAACCGGAAGAATCAGTCGATCTTCCAGACGTGAATCAACGGCTTGTCCCCGTCGCTATTCGGTTCAAGAACATACAAAATCCCCCTTTCCCTGTCGTAGCCAACCGCTCCGGTATGATACCATTGTTGAGTGGAACGGATGTGATAGAGATAAGAATCGATTTTCAAAAAAGCATACGGTTGCGGCTCGTGAGGTTGCTTGATCCCCTGCGCCACATCCGCCAGATCGGAAGGATCATAAAAAATGATCCGCCCCTCGAAGTTGTCGCTCCACCAGCCGCGATCTCCAGCGCAATCCAAACAGGGCCCATTTTGATCCCCATACCAACATTCGCCTGTCCCCTTGGTGCCCACAAACACCACCGCGGTTTTGTCGTTAGTGGCGATCCACGCTCCGCCAGTCCATTCATCAGAATGATGATAATCATTCATCGTATATTGAGGAGCATCGTAATCTTCGGTGGAAGTGTACAAAATAAGAGGAACCGCTTCCAGACGCGTCCCCGGCGGAGGCGGATTCCCATGATTCCAGGGACCGATGGCAAACAAAGCCGGTCCTTGTCCCGACCAGCCACCGTCTCGGAACCTCCCGGTGACGAGCCTCATCCCCGGAGTGTACTCTTCCGCCCAGTACTCGGGAATATCGAACATATAATCGTTCACGCTATAGATTCGATAGTCCCCGATAAACCACGCCCCAGCCACGTTTGGATTGGACAGATCCGTCCCGCACCAACCATGCGACGCCACTTGCTCTTGAAAGTGCTGGGCCCAGCAAAAATAGAGTTTCCCGCTTCCCTGGTTTCCCTGAGCCGGTAAATATTGCAACCCTACCCGCGGTATCTCCAGACTCCCGACATTCACCAATTGACCGATAATATCCCTAAAGGGCTGAATCGTTGTCGCCGTATTCAATTCAGCACAGTTTTTGGTGGAAGATTTCTTAGGCTCAGGAATCGAAATCTCTGAAATTTGCATATCCAGAGCGAACCCCGAGGCAAACAACGACCCAGGATAATTATCCGAAGCCCCCATCGCATCCCCTCCGGGATAATAAGTCATCCCGCCGCCGGGATTGCACCACTCCCAATTGGTCCCGTTAGATCCTCCGGGAACCCGGAACGCCCCCTGATAGGAAAGATCCCCAGGATACAACAATTGCGACGGCGGATTCGTATCATCCCCATCATCCCCATCGTCATCGCCGCCATCATTCTGATTGTCCGGCTGGACACCGGAATTATCCGGCGCACAACCAGCGACCGGCCCCAATACAAACCCAACGAGCAACACCGTTAAAATCGCGCAAACCAATAATCTCATCATATAAGTCCTCGATACTGAATAGAAAATCGGCCCCCGGTATCTCAGTTTTTTGATTGACTTTTATTTGCCAGCAATTATAATAAATCATTACGCCCTTACACAATCAAGGAGGATGAAATGAAACGGCCAGCCCAAACCGGTTAGACTTCCGCTCGGCAAATCATCCAACCAATAAAAGAAACAATAATAAAAAAGGAGGACTATATATGTCTAAAACCAAACAGATGAAAAGCCTCGCGCTGCTGGTGATTTTTTTCCTATTCACCGTATTACCGGCCCTGGGACAGCAAGCCAAACTAACCCACCACATGAGCGCGGAAGAAAAAGCGAAAATGCCCGCTTATCTGGAATCATTGGCAATGAGAATTCAAGCCGCCCCCCCGGCGCCGATCCGCAACATCGCGGAATTCGAACCGATGCGCGGCGTATTGATCGCCTATCCATTGGGAATTCCCGTTTCCCTGGTGGCCCAGATGTCCCAGGACGCCATTGTCACGACAATTGTAGACGGATCATCCCAGGAAACCACAGTTCGCAGCTATTATAACTCAAATGGGGTGAACCTGAGCAATTGCGACTTCCTGTACGCTCCCCACGATTCTTATTGGACCCGCGATTACGGCCCGTGGTTTGTCACCGACGGCAACGGCAACATCAGCATCGTCGACTTCACCTACAACAGGCCCCGCCCCAACGACAACGCCATCCCATCCGAAGTGGCCGACTTCCTCGGCATCGACCTCTTCAGCATGGATCTGGTCCAGGCCGGAGGCAACTACATGACCGACAGCATGGGAATCTCCGTCTCCACCGACCTGGTGTGGGACGAAAACAGCTCCCTCACCCACACCCAGATCGCCCAGAGAATGGAAGACAATCTCGGAATCGCCACCTACCATGTCACCGCCGACCCCCTCGACGACTACATCAAACACGTGGACTGCTGGGGTAAATACCTCGCCACAGACAAAATCTTGATCACCAGCGTTCCTGTCAGCGATTACCGCTACAGTGATTACGAAGCCATCGCCACCTATTTCCAGAACCAAACCTCGCCCTACGGCAATAATTACCGCGTGTACCGAGTCAGTTCTCCAGATGGTCAGCCCTATACAAACTCATTGATCTTGAACACCAAAGTATACGTCCCCATCACCGGCTCCGCCGCCGACTCCGCCGCCATCACCGCCTACCAAAACGCCATGCCCGGCTATCAAATCGTCGCCGTCTCCGGCAGTTGGCTCTCCACAGACGCCCTTCATTGCCGCGTCAAGGGAATCGCCGACATCGACATGCTCTACATCCACCACATCCCCATCCTGGGCGACCAACCGGAACAGGCCGGCTACACCATCAGCGCCGACCTCGTCCCCTACAGCGGCGACAGCGTCGATACCGCCAATATTAAAGTCTACTACCAGATCGATGGCGGAAGCTTCAGCTCCGTCGCCATGACCCACGCCAGCGGCAACACCTATACCGCCACCATTCCCGGCCAAACACCCGGAAGCGACGTCGGCTACTACATCTACGCCGCAGACACCGGCGGAAAAATCCGCAAGCACCCCCTCATCGGCGCGCCCGATCCCCATGTCTTTACAGTGGTCTCCTCCTCCGGCGCCCCCGTGGCCCAATTCACCGCCAACACCACCGCCATCAACACCGGCCAGAGCGTCTCCTTCACCGATCAATCCACCAACACCCCCACCTCCTGGTCCTGGACCTTCACTGGCGGCACCCCCTCCACCAGCACAGCCCAGAACCCCACCATTACCTACTACACCGCCGGCACATACACAGTCAGTCTCACCGCCACCAACGCCTCCGGCAGCGACAATGAAACCAAAATTGGTTATATCACCGTCATCGATCCAGGCATCACCTATTGCTCCTCCTCCGGCAACAACTCCAACTACGAATGGATCGCCCGTGTTCAAGTGGGCAGCCTCGACAACCCCTCCGGCGCCGCCGGCTACACTGACTTCACCGGCATTACCGCGCAACTCACAGAGGGATCCAGCGTATCCGTCACCCTGACCCCCGGCTTTGCCAGCACCACATACAACGAATACTGGAAAATCTATATCGACTATAACATGGACGGCGATTTCACCGATACCGGCGAACAAGTCTTCAGTAAATCCGGCACCTCCGCCGTGAGCGGCAGCTTCACCGTCCCCTCCGGTTCCGAAGGAACCGTCACCCGGATGCGGGTCTCGATGAAATACAATTCATCCCAGACCTCCTGCGAAACCTTCTCCTACGGCGAAGTGGAAGATTACACCGTCGAAATCGTCGGCGGCACCGTGAACCCGCCGGTAGCCAATTTCGTCGCCAACTCCACCGCCATCGTCACCGGACAGAGCGTCTCCTTCACCGACACCTCCACCAACAATCCCACCTCCTGGTCCTGGACCTTCACCGGAGGCACCCCCTCCACCAGCACAGCCCAGAACCCCACCATTACCTACAACACCGCCGGCACATACACAGTCAGCCTCACCGCCACCAATTCCGCAGGCAGCGACAACGAGACCAAAACCGCCTACATCGCCGTCTCCGACACCCCCATCACCTATTGCTCCTCCTCATCCAACGATTCCAGCTACGAATACATCTCCCGCGTAAGGATCGCAGACCTGGACCATTCATCCGGCCAATCCAACTACAGCGACTTCACCGCCTATAGCGCCACAGCCGCCAAAGGCGCCACAGTCAACGTCACCCTGACTCCTACCTTCCCTTCCAGCTCCTACACCGAATACTGGCGAGTATGGATCGACATCAACCACGACGGCGACTTCGACGACACCGGCGAACAAGTCTTCGCCGCCACCAGCAGCTCCACTGTATCCGGCACCCTCACCATCCCCGCCACCGCCCTCACCGGCTCCACCCGCATGCGCGTCACCATGAAATACAACGCCGCCCCCACCCCCTGCGAAACCTTCTCCTACGGCGAAGTGGAAGATTATACTATCACCATCCAATAAACCCACCCCATCTCCCCCGAGGCGGCCTTCGGCCGCCTCGCCCTTGCTTTTTACAAAAATATTCTGTAGTATTCCAGTTGAAAGGGAAAAAATACAATGCCCAAAAAACATTTGTTGTTAATCGTCGATGACGAAAAGGCCTATGCCAACTCTCTGGCGTTCGCTCTACGCAAAGATTTTGAAACTCACACCGCTTGTACTTACCAGGAGGCAATCGAAACATTGACAACAGGATCATTTGACGCCGCGCTTTTGGATGTCCGCCTCGACGAACGGGATGACGCCAATCAGGATGGATTGCGGATCCTCCAATGGCTCAAACAAAATCAACCTCAAATACACGGGTTTGTGATGTCCTCTTATAAGGACATGGGCTACAAACAAAAAGCGATGACAATCGGTTGCGAATATTTCTTCGAAAAACCCATCGATATTCTCCACATGCGTTCAATTTTAGAAAAGTATGTACAATAACCTACCTGGCAACAATATTGCATTGAATATTAACTATGCTATTTCAACTACTGATTAACGGAATTGTGAAAGGCGCCTTGATCGCCCTGGCAGGCCTTGGCTTTGCTTTGTACTACAATACCACTCGTATATTCCACATCGCCTATGCCGCGATATACACTTCGGCCGCCTACTTTTTCTTCTCCTTCTACAGGCTCTTCGACCAGCATTGGTTGCCGGCGTTTTTGTTCACAGCAATAGCTACGATGATTTTGGGCCTGGTCATCGAGGGTTTGGTTTACCGCCCTCTTTCGCGACGCCATTCGTCGCTGAACATAATCCTGGTAGCCTCCATCGGTCTGATGATCGTGATCGTCAACCTGATCGCCATGCTGTATGGAAATGAAGTCAAAGTAATCGTCCAGGGCATCTCACCCTCAGTCTCGTTCGGCGACATGATCATCACAATTCCCCAAATCTATCAGCTCTTCATATCGCTTTTTTTTATCATATCGGCACTATTATTCCTGAAATTGACCCGCTGGGGTAAGATCACCCGGGCCATCCGGGACGACGATCAGCTCTCGATGGCCATGGGAGTCAACATCTGGAAGATGCGCTTCTCGCTGATGGCCGCCAGCTCCTTATTGGTAGCCGTCCCTTCCGTATTGACAGCTTCAGACGTGGGCATGGACCCGTTCGTCGGCATGCCGATCCTTCTCTCCTCGGTCGTGGCCATCATTATCGGCGGCATCGGCCGCTTCGAAGGCCCTATTATCGGCGGCTTCATCCTGGGTATTCTCCAGGCGTTGGTGGTCTGGCAATTTTCCACCCGCTGGGTCGAGGCGGCCACGTTCGCCCTATTGATCCTGTTCCTGTTGTTCCGGCCCCACGGCTTTATCGGAGAACGGAGGAGGGAAGTATGAACTATATCCTGCACCTCCTCATCATGGTCAACCTGTATATCATCCTGACCCTGGGATTGAATCTATTGGTAGGCTACACCAACCTCCTATCGCTTTCTCATGCGGCATTTTATGGCATCGGCGCCTATCTTTCGGTCCTGGCCCTGATGAAATTCCAATTCACCCTCGTCCCCACCATGCTATTCGCCATAACCGGCACCGCTCTCCTGGCCTATGTGATCGGCAAAATATCCATCCGCCTCAAAGGAGACTATTTTGTTCTGGTCACCCTCGGTTTCCAGATGATCGTATTCGCCATTCTATACAATTGGGTGGACGTGACCCGCGGCCCTTACGGCATCCCCGGTATTCCGGCCCCTAACATCCTGGGCCTTGTGGAGATCTCCGGCATTCCCGGCTTCCTGGCGTTGAGCGTCATCTCCACCATCATCGTCATCTTCCTCTATCGCCGCCTGGTTCATTCCCCGTTCGGGCGTGTGTTGAAAGGCATCCGGGACGATGAAGTGGGAATCTCATCCATCGGCCGGGACGTAACAACATTCAAAGTCAAAGCCTTTGTCACCGGCAGCGCCACCGCAGCGATTTCAGGATTCCTCTACGCCACCTACGTCTCCTACATCGACCCCACCAGCTTCACCCTCGACGAATCCATCTTCATCGTTTCCGCTGTATTGATCGGAGGAGCCGGTACAGTGCGAGGATCCATCGCCGGCGCGGTATTTGTGGTGTTGCTGCCGGAAATTCTCCGTTTCCTGGGTATGCCCGACAGTATCGCCGCCAATATGAGGCAAATCATCTACGGTCTGTTGTTAATGATATTGATGATGTTCCGCCCCAAAGGGCTCTGGGGGGACTATGAGATCCGCTGACAATCAAAATTCTCGTCACATCCTCTCAGTCGAAGGCATCAGCGAGTCCTTCGCCAAAACAAAGAAGAGCGGCGGCTTCAAAATCCTGGACGATGTGGATATAGAAGTGGAACAGGGAAAAATCACCGCCATCATCGGCTCCAACGGCGCGGGCAA
>JAHELQ010000195.1:0-849 GCA_024644125.1 Candidatus Aminicenantota bacterium
GCTGGATGTGACCGCCCATCCCAATCGTATGCTCAGGAAGGAAAAGGGCACGGCGATGTGGGTGCGTTGGGCACAGGAATTGGGACGTTTCCTGCCGGTACACAATTGCCGGGATGTTCAGTTCGGAGACTATGAAGCGATTACCGCCGAAAGTTTGGGGCGGGTGTTGAACTGGAAAAGCAGTGGTTGTTACAATTGTTCGATATTGTGCGCCAAGAAGGCCCAATGGGATGGGCAACGATTGGAGGGACCGGAGTACGAAACCGTCGGTTGGCTGGGGAGTAATTGCGGAATTGGCGACCCGAAAGCCATTGCCGAGGCGAATCTGTTGGCGGATGACCTTGGGATGGACTCGATTTCCCTGGGAGCAACCGTCGCGTTCGCCATGGAGGCGTACGAGACGGGAATCTTGACTTCCGCCGATACTGGCGGATTGGAATTGAAGTTCGGCAACACCGGCGCGTGGTTTTCGATGATGCGGCAGATCGCGTTCCGACAGGGACTGGGAAATGTGTTGGCGGATGGAGTTCGCCTGGCATCTGAGCGGATAGGCAAGGGTAGCGGCGAGTTCGCTCTTCATATCGGAGGGATGGAAATTTCCGGTGTGAATATCAAGGGCTCCGCTTCCATGGGGCTGGGCCTGGCCACCGCAGATTTCGCCAGCCATACCAGGGTGTGGAGCGCCACCGCGGAGATGAACGGCGAATTGACCTTCGACAACACGCCGGCCTTTGTCAAGCGCTGCCAGGACGAGGTGAATACCCGTGATTCTCTGGTGATTTGTGATTTTTTGCCATTCGGGAATGACCGGCTGGCGGAATTGTACACAGCGGTAACCGGTATCCCCGC
>JAHELQ010000195.1:859-8918 GCA_024644125.1 Candidatus Aminicenantota bacterium
CCGCAAATGAGGAAACGCTCTGGGTTGCAGGCGAACGAATCTCGAATCTCGCCCGGTTGTTCAATATCAAAAATGGGCGTACCCGGGCGGATGATACGCTGCCGCCACGGTTTTTTAATGAGCGGCACAAAGCAGGCCTGTTCGCCGGAGAATTTCTTACGCAGGAAACGTTCGGACGTTGGTTGGATATGTATTACCGGGTTCGAGGGTGGGGAGCGGATGGTGTTCCGGGGAGAGAAATACTGGGTACGCTGGGGATTGGAGAATTCTAATATTTTTTTTAGAATTTTTCCCAGGTGGATAAGCCCGGTAAATCCTGTAATACTAAGATCCCAAGGGGGCGCGGGGCATTTTTTTGCCACTTTCAATTTGTTTTTCCGAATTTTTACACCATTATATATAGTGGGAAGGAGGACAAATGTTGGAGAATTTTTTTATGTCAAAAAAGTCATTGGTGTGTATATTGGCGTTGGTTGTTTCCCTAACGATGGTAACCATGTTCGCGTGCGACGGAGCGAAGGCCAATTCTTCAGAAATGTCGTCGAAGGTGGAGAAAATCAAAACCGCCGGTAAGATTGTTGTGGGAACGAGCGCGGATTATCCTCCCTATGAGTTTCGCCTCCTGGGAGATGAAGACGGCGATATCGTAGGCATCGATATCGATATCGCGAATGAAATTGCGCGGGAATTGGGAGTGAAACTCGAGGTTAAGGAGATTTTATTCAGTAAATTGTTCGAATCTCTGGGGCAAGGGGAAATCGACATGATCATCGCTGGAATTACCCCCACCGAGCAGAGGAAAATGATTGCCGACTTTTCCGACATTTATTATCAGGCGATTCAGAGTCTACTGATAAGGGCGGACGAGACCGAAACAATAAAATCGGTTGAAGATTTGAGAGGGAAAAAGGTCGGCGTGCAGAAGGATTCCATTCAGGAGGAATCGTCCCGGAGTCAAATCAAGGGCGCGGAGTTCATCGCCAGGGAAAAAATCACGGAGTTGATCGATGCGCTCAAAGGCGGCGAAGTGGACGCGATTGTTCTGGAAAAACCGGTGGCGGAGTCCTACGCGCTGCGGAACAAAGAGCTGGTCAATCTGGCGTGTAGCGTCGAGGAACGGATGGGTTCTGCGATCGCTGTCAAAAAAGGCGAGATCGATCTTTTGAATAACATTAACAATACTCTTAAAAAATTGAGAGACGGCAACAAAATAGCGGAGTTTGTATGGGAGGCGAAAATCCTGTCCAATAAATAGAAACGGGCAGCTTTGTAGTTTTTAACGACTTATTATGAGGGGCGCGTTATAATGCGCCTCTTTTTTTTTACGCAACCAGTCGAGGGGTGTTTATACACTCAGCGGACGGTTATGGCCAGTCGCCGGGAAGACTTGACATATAAGGGATTTTAGGGTATTTTCTATCCTTTGGAGAATAGATATGAACGAATATAAAGGCCAACTTATTTCGAAAGATTTTAAATACGGCATTGTCGTGTCCCGTTTTAATAGTTTTATCACGGAAAAGTTGCTGGACGGCGCGTTGGATGCGTTACGCAGAACAGGGGCAAAGGAAGAGGAAATAGAAGTGTTGAGGGTTCCCGGCTCTTTTGAAATTCCTCTTGCGGCCAAAAGAATGGCGCAATCAAAAAGGTATGACGCGATCATTTGTTTGGGAGCGGTAATCCGCGGTGAAACACCGCATTTCGATTATGTCGCCAGCGAGGTTTCTAAAGGGATCGCCTTGCTGGGTCTTGAATTCGGCATTCCCTTTTCTTATGGGGTGGTTACCACCGACAATACCGAACAGGCCATCGAACGGGCCGGAAACAAGATGGGTAACAAGGGCTTCGAAGCGGCGCAGACTGCTGTTGAATTGTTAAACTTGTTTAAAGATGCGAAGATTTGATGTTCAGAATAAAATACAGCCGAGAAGTAGTACTGAAACTGCTCTACCAGGTGGATTTGTTAGGGCTTGAAGAGACTCCGGAAGAGATTATCCAGAATAATAGCAATTTTTTTAGAGGCTTGAATGAGCTTGAGATAGACTTTGTCAAGCGGATAATCGGGAAAATGATTGAAAAAAGGGAATATATCGATAACTTGATTTCCAAGAATTTAATCGGCTGGAAATTGCAACGCCTCAATCCGGTAGACAGGACACTGCTGAGAATGGGGATCGCGGAATCCTATTTCAATACGGAAAAGGCCATAATTATAGACGATATAGTGAGGATTGCCAAAAAATACGGCGAGGAAGAATCGTTTAAAATTATCAACGCGATTCTGGACAAAGTATTGTAATGAGGGTTGTTCTTTTGCTTCTTATGTTAATGTCGCCGCTACGGCAGGTGGAATACTCTTATTTGCAGTTCTCCACCCTTCATCGCGACATTTTCCCCGATTACCGCAACGATAATTTCTCGCAAAAGATTTTTTTACGCCGGAATGTGGTGTCGATTTCAAATCAGAGTCTCAATTTTTACCAGTTGGATCTTAATTTTCGCGTCATTATCGACCAAAAATACCTGCAAGCCCAACAACCGGAACTGCAGGACGCGGTGAAGGTTTTGTCCACCGATTGTACCTCGTTGCGAGAATATGTGGATCATGTGTCGGTTTTTTTGAAATCTTCCCTGGTTTATGACGACAATGGTTCGGCCCAGGATGCGATTGCCGTCTTGAAACGAAAGACCGCCAATTGCATCGGTTATTCCAATGTGGTGCATGAGTTATTTAATTGCATCGGCGTCAACAACCACTTTGTCAAGGGATTTTATTTGAAAAACGACGATGGGGGCATGCTGATTCCTGTCCCTCACAAATGGGTGGAAGTCACGTTGACGAATGGCTATAGATTTTTTTACGATCCCCAGCATCAGACTTTCACGTCCGGGTATATCCTGGTGGCGGACGATGTGGATTTCAAGAAGATTCGCCGCTTCCTTGTAAAACTTGTAAAAAAAGAAGTAAAAATGATTAACTAAGGAGAGTCCAATGGAAGAATATTTTAGAATCCGGCAAGAAAAGTTAGATAAAATCAAGGAATTGGGAGTGGATATCTATCCCTATTCATTTGACAAGACCCATGATTTCAATGAAATCATCAGCAAATACAAGGACCTCCCGGAAGAGGAATTCGAATCGTTGACGGTCGAATTCCGGGTGGCGGGCCGCATTGTCGCCGTCCGTGATATGGGTAAGAGCACGTTCGTCCATCTTTTTGACGGTCAGGAAAAGTTGCAGATATATGTGCGCAAGGACAAAATGGAAGAGATTGACTACAATGTCTTCAAATTGCTGGATATCGGAGACATCATCGGTGTATCCGGTCGCCTGTTCCGCACCCGTACCGGCGAATTGACCATCCTGATCTCATCTTTGACTTTCCTGGCCAAGTCGTTCCATCCGTTGCCGGAGAAGTGGCATGGCTTGCAGGATAAGGAATTGCGGTACCGGCAACGGTATCTGGATCTCATCGTCAATGGCGACACAAGGCGTATTTTCCACCTGCGTTCCATGATTATTCAGAAGATTCGCATGTTCTTCTACGAAAAAGGATTCAAAGAGGTTGAGACGCCGATGATGCAGCCGATCGCCGGGGGCGCCGCGGCCAGGCCTTTTGTCACCCACCACAATGCCCTGGATATGCAATTGTTCCTGAGGGTTGCGCCGGAACTATATCTGAAGCGTTTGCTGGTCGGCGGCATGGAGAAAATTTTTGAAATCAATCGTAATTTTCGCAACGAAGGGGTTTCCCAGATGCACAACCCTGAGTTTACGATGATTGAATTTTACCAATTGTTCAAAGACTTTAACGACAATATAGAGTTGACCGAGGAATTGCTCAATGGTCTCAATAAGGAATTTTTAGAGAACGACACAATAGAATGGGAAGGCAACGAGATCTCGATGAAAACACCTTTTCCCCGCAAAAAATTTATGGAACTGATATCGGAAAAATCCGGAGTTCCGGTGGGCGATTTGTGGGACGAGGAGAAGTTAAAAAGTCATATCGTTGAAAAGTTACCGGAAGAGGAATGTCCTCCCACCTTCGGGAAAATGCTGGAATTGATGTTCGATGTGTATGTGGAGGATTCGCTTCAGCAGCCGACATTCGTAACCGATTACCCGGTGGTAATTTCCCCCCTATCCAAAGTATCCCGAAACAATAGCATGGAAACCGAACGGTTTGAATTGTTTGTCGGAGGAATGGAAATTGCGAACGGCTTTTCCGAGCTCAATGATCCCATTGATCAGAGAGGACGGTTTGAGGCTCAACTCCAGGACCGGGAAAAAGGCGACGACGAGGCTCAATTGATGGACCTGGATTTTCTCAACGCCCTCGAACACGGCATGCCTCCGGCCGCCGGCGAAGGGATCGGAATCGATCGCTTGATTATGTTATATACCGGCGCCACCTCCATTAAAGAGGTGATTCTGTTCCCATTGCTTCGAATCAAAGCATGAAATTCGAATTATTTATAGCCCGGAGATATTTGGTACGCGGTCGTAAAACTACCTTTATCTCCATTATATCGGTGGTATCGATAGTCGGGATCGCCATCGGCGTCGCGGCCTTGATTATCGCCCTGTCGCTGATTAACGGCTTCCAGAATGACATCCGCAATAAAATTCTGGATTCCACCGCCCATATCATGGTGAATAGCATGATGGGAGATGGCGTTGGCGGTTATGAGCCGTTGATCGCGGAATTGGAAAAGAGATTCGATAAAGTTGTATCGGCGAGCCCGGTGGTATTCGGTACGGTTCTTATCAAGGGAAGCGGGAAGAACGCTTCGGGGGCTATCCTCAGGGGAATCGATTTTAATGAGATCGACGATCACATGGGGTGGCTAAAAAAACTGGAGTGGGGGCGCCTGCCCACATCACCGCGGGAGTTGGTGATCGGTAAAGATCTAGCGATAAAATTGGGGCTGTTTGAAGGCGACGATTGTATGATCATCGCTCCTCAACCGGTTTTGTCTCCTACCGGAGTTATGCCGCGGATGAAGAAGTACAGGATATCCGGCGTTTTCAAATCGGGCTTGTACGAAGTGGATAATGGGACTGTGATTTCCAGCCTATCGGCGGCCCAGCAGTTGTTCAAATTGAAGGATAAAATCAGTTATATACAGATCTATCTCGACGATATGTTCGATGCGGAAGATGTGGTAGCGGACATGCGGTCTTTTCTGCCGGTGCATCTGTCGGTCATTACCTGGAAAGATCTTAACGCGTCGCTCTATTCGGCGTTGAAACTGGAAAAAACCGTCTTATTTTTCACCCTGACGCTCATTATTATTGTTGCTGCCCTCAATATCATTGCCGGGCTTATCCTATTGGTGATCCAGAAAATCAAGGACATCGGTATTTTACTATCTTATGGCGCCACTCCCCGCATGATCAAGAAGATATTTTTTATCCAGGGAGGGATTATCGGCGTGTTGGGCACAACCGCCGGAGTCGTCATCGGAGTGCTATTTACCTGGTGCGCCAACAAATTCGAATTGATCAAGGTGCCCTCGGAGTTGTACCAGATGAGTTATGTGCCGTTCAATATCGGAGGCTTCGATCTTGCTGCGGTAATCTTCGTGTCGTTACTGATCAGTTTTACGGCAACCTTGATTCCGTCCAGAAAAGCGGCTTCGGTCAATGTGGTGGAAGCGGTTAAAAACGAATAAGCGCAGATGGGCGTCCGGTTAGGTATCGATGTGTTGTTGGATGATGTGGATGATGTGCTGGGCGGGAAAAACGCGGTACTCATTACCGGTAGCAGCAATGTGGATTCCGCCGGTAAACCTGTGTACCAGCAATTGAAGCGGCATCTCGGCAAACGGTTGCAGGGCGTCTGGTCGTTGCAACACGGTTTTATGATTGATAAGCAGGACAATATGATTTTGTCCGATTCATTCTACTTCAAAGAGTGGGATCTTCACATTCGAAGCCTGTACGGCCGGCGATTGTTACCGGACGATGATTGGCTCGATGGGCTCGATACCGTCATCGTCGATGTGTTTGATGTGGGAACCAGGGTATACACATTTATCAATCATGTGCTGATGGTGATGAAGCGGTTTTCCGGCAAAGATGTCGAATTTCTTGTGCTTGACCGCCCCAATCCGTTGGGGGGGATCGATTGTGAAGGGAATGTAGCTGACCGGGATTATTTTAGTATTGTAGGCCAGTTACCGGTTCCTATGCGCCACAGCCTGACCGCCGGAGAATTCCTGGCATTTGGGATTCGTTATTACCGACTCGAAATCGCTTGCCGGATCATACAATTGTGGGGGTGGGACCGCCGTGATTTTTTTGAAGGCCTCTGGACCTATCCGTCCCCCAATATGCCGGCGCTTAATACTGCCCTTGTGTATCCTGGAGCAGTTCTCCTGGAGGGGACCAATCTTTCGGAAGGCCGGGGTACGACCCGCCCTTTCGAATTTGTCGGCGCTCCGTACCTGGATGCCGGCCTTTTGATCGATGACCTCGATGAGTCGGGGCTAAAAGGCGTGGAATTTGTTCCCATTTATTTCAAGCCGGAATTCTCGAAATTTTCTGGAGATATATGTAAAGGAATATTGGTCTGCCCTCTGGATCCATTGGTCTTTCGTAGTTTTGCTGTGTATTATGAAATTATACGCCTTGTGCGCCGCCGCTATCCGGGACAATTCGAATGGAAACAACCTCCATATGAATTTGAATATCAACGGCTTCCTGTCGATATGATCAATGCCTCCGATACAGTCCGGCTGGCTCTGGAAAATGATATTCCGTTCCGGGAGTTCGAAGCGGATTTCGTTTCTGAACTCGAATCCTTCCGCGAGATTGTGGGGGAGTCGTTACTCTATTGACGGGACAATCGGCCACCGCTTGTTGTGTTTTACCGATTTAGATATTATAATATGAAAGTGTTTAGCCGAATAAAAAAAATCGATCTATTAATTGCCCTGTTATTTCTTTTATCCGTGGTTACGTATATCATCGGGGCAAACTCGGCCTTCCAGTTTTTTTCGCTGGTTTTCGTCGTTGTATCCGGCTCGCGATTGTTCATCCTTTTTAAGCGTAAAATTCTCTGGAAAACCAGCAATCGGTTGGTATTCTCCGGTTTGTTTTTTGTCGTGACTCCGATTGTTTTGATTTCCATCTTCTTTCTGTCGATTATTTATATTATTATCGCGCAATACGGAGTTATTATCGTCGATAATATGGTGAAGCGGCAACTCACCGATTACGAGCGTACTGTAGATCTATATCTGGCGATGGGCGACCGTAATGCGATGGAGCGGAGAACCCGGAGTTGGACAAAATACCGTCCGCCGAATCTGGCGGCCATTTTTTTTGAACGGGATGAGCAAGGCTATAGCGAGTTTTTCCGGTATCCTGAAAATATGGATTTCAAGAATTTGAAGATTCACCAGTTTACCGGGTATTTCAAGTTAAACGACCACCTCTATTTGGGAGTGTTCAAGAAAGAACGAGATTTCGCCGTATTGATTTCAATGAGGCTCAACGAGAACTTTCTTACTAACCTCTCTTCTATCAGCGATTTAAAAATCAAATTGGTGGATCTCACCGATATGGAAAATAGCGGGCAAAAGATCCAGAATATCTCCAGAGTGGCGGATTCATCACTCGATATCGGGTTATTCCCCTGGCCGTACCGCTTTAAATTCATTGATTTTGACGCAGCCCAGTCGCAGTCTACCAATATTGTGGAAAAGGAACACTATTATTATTTGATGATCGATTACGACAAGTTGTTCCGGAAAATCCGCGGATTGGGCTTCGGCTCTGTGTCAATGAATATACAGAAGTTTATCTATTTCCTGGTGGGATTGTTTGCCTTTTTTATCATCATCTCCTTTTTTGCCGGATATCGGATCATCCGCGTTATCACAAAATCCATCAATCAGATTTCCAAAGGAACGCAGCGGATCCGGAAAGGGGATTTTTCGGTTCGTATCAAAATCAAATCCGGGGATCAATTACAATACCTGGCGGAATCTTTCAACGAGATGGCTTCGGGTATCCACCGGTTGTTGATTGAAGAAAAAGAACGGCAGA
>JAHELQ010000722.1 GCA_024644125.1 Candidatus Aminicenantota bacterium
GTAAGAAGCGTCGATCGAGGCTTCGATGGGGACTTCGAGTAGTGATGCTAGAGATAAATCTTCAAATTTGATGATAATCTGCCGGAATATGTATTCGAACGAAGCCCGGTTCGACTGCCGTTGTTTACAATTATGCAAAAATTTTGGTCCGCCATATAATCAACCTGTCCCCTGGATGGATGGGATGGTGGGATGGGGTTGGTGAATCCGACAGAGAAGAGGTGCTCGGGTTGCGGATTGTAGTTGTTTATTGAGTGGTCCTGGGAAGCCAGAGATAGTAAAAACCGGATTTTAGGGAGGGGATGATTTTTTCGTAGAGTTGGGAGGTATCAAAGGGATTGCTCTGCAGGGCTGAGATGGAGTAGATATTGGCTTTGCGGTTGGGGTGGAAGGTGTAAGAGACGACTTGGGCTCGTTTGAGGGAGGCGAGCTGGAGGGCTTTATCGAAGGCCTGGTCGAAGTAGCCGATGGCGTCCACCAATTTGTGAGCCAGCGCTTGTTTCGCCGTGTAGATGCGACCGTCGGCGAGCATCTCCAATTCATTCATGGAGAGAGAACTCTTCCGGTTACGATGCACCACTGCCAAAAAATTGCCGTACATTTCGTCGATCATTCCCTGGAACACATCCCGGTCATCACGGGACATTTTTCTGAACGGGCTGCCGACGTCTTTCATTTCGCCGGATTTAACGACATTGATTCCCACGCCGATCTTTTCCATCAAGAGGTGCAACTCCGGGAACATGGCGATGACGCCGATACTACCGGTGATAGTGGAGGGATGGGCGATGATGTAATCACACGCGCTGGCGACATAATAGCCGCCCGAAGCCGCCACTCCCATCATCAAAGCGACAACCGGTTTGCCGCTGGTTTCCTTGAAGCGGAGAATCTCATGATAGATGATATCGCTGGCCGTCACTTCGCCGCCGGGGGTGTCGAGGAGCAGGACGATCCCCTTGATCATAGAATCTTTTTTCGCAAGCATCAAACGGGTATACACCCTGGAGACAATATCCCCCTCTTTATCGAACAGTCCTTGCGCCTGGACCGATGAAATCACTCCCGAGACATTCATCACCAGGATTTTTTCCTTCGCGGTGGCGGGTACGAGCACAGTCTCTTGCAATAAATCCTGTCCCAAAAAATCCAGATGAAAATGGGGCGCGCAACCGGCGAACGCAATAACCGCCAACATGGCCGAAATCTTAATCATCGTTTGCATCTGTAGCTTCACGATATCTCCTTCACACGAATCATTCAATCTCAATGTACCATAAATTTTAGTAGTTGAGAACCTTTGAAAAATTGAAACTTTTTTTTCGGCATGCTACAATAAACAATGAAACCCTGGCAATATGTTGAAAAAAGGAGGACAGTATGACCAAAAAAAAGAAACTTAAGCTCGAAAGCCTTGAAATCCAGAGCTTCGTAACCAATCTGGACAACGAGGAAAAACGCAACATCAAGGGAGGAACATTCCCGAGCGCCGCGCCCACCTGGTGTGGAGGACCGGTAATTTGCGACGACACATTCATCTGGCGTTGCACAGGTTACTATTGCCCGGACCCGGAACCCATCGATCCAGTAGATCCGGTAAATCCGGTTGACCCCATTCCCCTGTGATAATCTGAATTAGCCATATTCGAGAGGAGCAGAATTTCCCGCTGCTCCTCTTTTAAAAAAAGTCAGACGCTTCCATATTTACTTTTCTTTTCCATTGATCTACACTAATAGAGAGAGGAAATTTAGTTCGATTTAAATGGAAATATGAGCGAAAATCGTTTGATTGCGGAAGCTAATTGTAAAGATAATTGTATACCAACGATCTTGCGGCAACAACATAAAACCTACATTATATATTGCGACTAATTTGTTAAGAAACAATAAATCTATAAATAGGAGAATTATATGGAAGGCTACATTGGAGAAATCAGATTGTTCGGAGGAAATTTTGCTCCGGAAAATTGGGCTTATTGCCAGGGACAAATACTGCAAATCGTTCAGTATCAGACGCTTTACGCAGTCATTGGAATAGCATACGGCGGCGACGGCCATACGACATTCGCCCTGCCGAATTTAAGCGGCCGCACTGCCATTGGTACCGGTCAGGGACAGGGACTGACCAACCGGAGATTGGGAGATAAAGTCGGAACGGAAACCGTGACATTGACAGGCGACCAGATGCCGTCGCACACCCATACGGCGACACCGCAACTAGCAGGGAAGGTACGTTGCAACGATCAGCTCTCGGACCACGAATCCCCGGTCGGCAATACGCTGGCGGTATTCAAGGAAGATAGAAACGCGTTCAACACCCAGGCGCCGGATGCGGACATGCATGATAACACAGTCACAGTGAGCGGTACCGTTCAAATTTCCAACACCGGCGGAAACCAGGCCCATTCGAATATCCAGCCCTCTCTCGG
>JAHELQ010000723.1 GCA_024644125.1 Candidatus Aminicenantota bacterium
AACATTTTCGCCGGAAATTCCGGAAAATATATGGATTGAATCCCGGGAAATACCGGTTGCTGTTCAAGAACCGGCCTTCGCAGTCCCATTGATATCGCATCCCAAAAGGAAACACCGCGATCGTTTTTCCCTAAAAAAAAAGGAGTGAATGATGAACGATAGTCTGATTGTGCCCTTCCTGGACCAATCGTTGAGCCACCGCGCATTGAGGGCGGAAATCATGGCGTCCATCGCAAGAGTGATGGAGCGCGCGGATATCGAACCCTTCGAAGAGATAGAATTGCTGGAGCGCAAAGTGGCGGACTTGTGCAAGACCACATACGCCGTTTGTGTCAACTATGGCGTGGACAGCTTGATTCTGGCGTTAAAAGCGTTGGGCGTCGGCTATGGCCACCAGGTGGTCACATCCGCCAACGGCTTGATTTCGACAATGATGGCCATAACCAGAGTGGGAGCCGCCCCTGTGTTGGTGGATATCGACGATACCCTGGCCATGGATCCAAACCAGGTCGAATCGGCGATCACGCCGCAAACCAAAGCGATCCTGCCGGTTCATTACGGCGGACGAATGGCCCGCATGGATGTGATCATGGACATCGCGGCCAAACACCGTATCCCGGTGATCGAGGATGCGTCGCAAGCGATGGGCGCCGCGTACCGGGGACAACCGGCCGGTAGTATCGGGCGGATCGGTTGCTTCAGTTTTTTCCCAAGCAAGGATGTGGCCGGTTGCGGCGACGGCGGCGTCATCACCACCAACGACGAGACAATCTATCGCCGGTTGCACCATTTCCGTGAAACTCTCGGCATTGCGCGGGGATGCGCTCCTCTCGACTCGGTTCAAGCGGCGATATTGTTGGTTAAAATGAATTATCTCGAAGAATGGAACAATCAGCAACGGGACATCGCCGGCTTCTACAACCGTAAACTGGCAAAACTCATGAACGTGCCGGTTGTGGAAAAACACGAGCAGCCGGTATTCCATCTATATATCGTCCGGTCCCGCGATGTGCCGCACCGCCGATTGCAACAGGCGCTGATGGAAGATGGGATCGACGCTAGAATCCATCACCCCCTTCCGGTCCATTTGCAACAAGCCTACGCCGCTCTCGGCTACAAATCCGGCTCGTTCCCTGAAACCGAGGCCTTCACGAAGGAATTCCTCTCTCTACCCATCTACCCCTGCATGCCTCCAAACCATTGGGAATTTGTGGCCTCCCGCCTGGAGTTCCATTTGAAAAAATGCCGGTTGACAGAGGTTTGCGATGTTTTATAATAACCAGGCAATGATGAGCAAAAATCTGTTATTGACCGGTCCCCCTGGAATCGGCAAAACAACGGTCGTCAAATCGGTGATCGATATATTGAAACAACGATTGGACGGCCCGCCATTATGCGGTTTCTATACCGAAGAGGTGCGCAAAGAAGGGCAGCGGATCGGATTTTTGATCAAAACTCTGAGGGGAAGGGAAGGATTGCTAGCGCACCGCGATTTCCCGTCGCCCCACCGGGTGGGAAAGTACGGCGTGAGCCTGGAAAATCTCGAAAACATCGCCATCCCCATCATCGAAGCTCCATGCCCCGGCGGCATCCTGATCATCGATGAAATCGGAAAAATGGAATGTTTTTCAACCCACTTCGTCCGGGCCGTGGCGGAAGCTCTCGATTCTCCAGTTCCGGTTATCTCTACCATCGGCATGTTTGAGGACAGACAAATTCGCAATTTCAAGCTGAGGGCGGATGTGACGATGCTGGAGATCTCCCTTCAAAACCGCGACTCATTGCCCACGATGATTGTTCGCCACATACTGGAGCGCGAGTGAAAAATTTATCCCTTCCATCCACCAGACAACGGATGCTACTATCGATGCTTCGATGCTAGCGATCCTTCACTCTCACTTCTGATGCCTGAGATCTGAATCCTGTAGCCAGATCTCTTACTTCTTAGAATCAGGCCTGCAACTTGTGGATCGAGAAGAGGCGCTCGCCGATGCAGGTGGCGTAGGCCTGCTGTTCTTCACCGGCAATAGTCGCCGGTGGCGTAGATCCTGTGAATCGCGATCTCGGATCCTTGCTTGATCACGAATTCGCTGAGCCCCACGTGATCCTTTGGATCGCCCCAATCGTAGGTATATCCCAGGCGCGTCCACGGATAACCCTGCGGTCCGTACGATCCCGCCTTCTGTTTCTCGAACCAGTCTCGATGATCCGTACTCACGGCTACGAATCTCTCCGACACCGGAAAATCCAGCTCCGCTTCGTGGTCGCTGATCTCGGGATCCGGGCAAGGCCGGAACAAATCATCGGTCGCGACCCAGATCTCGATAAACTTCGTTTTCCCGTTATGAGGCGGGACTCCCAGCAATTGTTCGAGCCGCAAATCCAGAGCCTCGCCAGCCAATCCGGTCCCTATGCAGAACCGCTGCAAC
>JAHELQ010000724.1 GCA_024644125.1 Candidatus Aminicenantota bacterium
CGCGATACGATCCCCAGAACGAATTTTTCCAGCGCGGCAAAATACATGGCGACAATGCTGTTCAACCGGGCCGCCATTTCCCCGGTTATAGTCTGAAAAAAGGTATTGTAGACAAGAATTCCCACCGATTCGCGATACAATTCCTCCGATGTATGATTGATATAGGCCATCAAATGATTCCTGAGAACTTCGTTGCCTATGTTGTAGAAATTCGCCTGCCGGTCTTCAGGGACAAAACGTTTCAACGCGTCGAAATACTGGGTGTAAAATCCGGTCAACTCTTCGTTCCGGTTGGCGTTCACAGTCTTCACTTCAAAACCGTTGGACTGGAGGTAGGCTTTGAGGCAGGCAATGCCAAGCGGTGGAATCAGCGGCGGATGAAACGGCAATAGCATGAGTAACACTTTTGGTTTGGTTTTCATTGGTCATCTCCTCTGGTCAATAGTTCAATCCCGTATGAAGCGCCGGAATGGCTGCCGGAAAATTTCTTCAAGATCTTCAACAATTCTTCATCCAGAAGCCGGTGCAATTGTGGAATCTCTATTGCCGGATACCCTCCGAGAGTAAAAACAATCGACCGCTCATTATGATATACCTCGCATAAAATCCTACGCCCCCCGGGATCGATTCTTTCGGACACCGGTCGATACCAATCCAGAGAAATTCCGGCAGGCGTCTCCCCCACAAAATTGAACACCGCCAGAAACTCTGCGGCGTCTAATCGACGGGAAGAGTAGAGCGACGCAACCTGCGCCCATTCCAGCTTCAGCCGTGGGTCGAGCGATAAGCCGAGAAAGTTGATATTGTGGGCCCGGGCCAATTCCAGGCGCCTGCGCACCTGCAAAAACACATCGGCAACCGCTTCGTTATCGAGGTCCGTCACCATCGGCACCAGGTCGATAAATTCCCCTACTGTATCATAATAACCGCCGCCCTGGTAGTTTCTTCCATAACTGACAAGCGACAAAGGAATCCGACGGGAATCGAAATACCGCCCCAGTGCCATACTGAAGAGTAAAAACGTCAACTCCCAGATCCTCTCCCCGCTCAAATCCCGATCAAAGCTGATCAAAAAACTGGCCGACGACTGATTTGCATTCGAGCGCCGCTCCATCAACTCCTGGAATTCTTCCTTGCTCCGGTGAAAATCATTCAACCGGAACTCGTTTATCAACGACTCCGCATCTATCCCCTGAGGGCCGGCTCCCACCTGGGCGACATAGTCGCTATAAGGTTTGGGAATCGGAGCATCGACCGGTTGCTTACGCTCCTTTGACATATAAAATTCATAGAGCCTGCGGCGGATAATATCGCCGCTCATACCATCAAAAATAGAATGGTCGAAGGACAATACCAGGGCATGCTCCCTGAGATTCATCCTGAACAACACCACCCGATAAAAAATCGAGTGCCCGTCAATCTTGTAAGGATGCCCCAGTTGGCGTATTGTCTTCCTGATGAATCCATCATGCTCCATCGGGTCAAAACCCTCTAGATCCACAACCGGAATGGGAACTGAAGCCACTTTCGCGAATTCCCGCCACAAGCGGTCGCCATGTTCTTCCGCCAGACTGCATCTCAACAGTCCCTGACGGTTTATCAGTTCCATCAGGGCTGCTTCCAGTATCCGAACATCCAGAATCCTGTCCAATAAAAGTATCGAGTTGGTGAATCTGTCTCCGATCGTAAGATGATAACGCTGAACCGGCGACGGAGGATATCGGGCGACGATTTTTCCAGAGACGATGATCCCGTTCATCACATTCCAGCCATTTTCAACCAAACCGGACACTTCCGCCATCAGGCTATCCGGTAGAGAATGAATTTTCATGAGCGAGCAAAACTCGTCGCGCCCGAGCCATAATTCCGCGGTTCCCACGCCCGGCATTTCGGACCAGTCTCTCAAAAAGTGCGGCGATACGTCGATATCGACTTTTTCCCGGAAAAAGTCCATCACTGATTCCCGATCCAACCGGATCAACCCCTGAATACAAAAAACCGTAAAACGTCTGTTTTCAACATGAATCGACACAAAACCGCACTCCACTCCAAAAAGAGCTCCGAATTCCTGTTCCACATCATGGAAGGTCCGCAGCGCCTTGCTCTCCCCGCCGGTCATTCTTCCGGCAAAACCGGCGAATTCTTTGATGGTTTGATGCCGGAACAGATCGTTGACAGTGGCCGCGATACCCATTTTAGCGAGGTGCGCGACCAATTGCATCGCCTTGAGACTATGGCCGCCCAAATCGAAGAAACTGTCGTCCATGCCGATCTCGGTTACTCCTAAAACCTGGCGCCAGGCCTCCAGCGCCAGTTGTTCAGTTTCGTTGGCGGGAGAGAAAGGCAACCTGTCCCCATCCCCTGCCAAAGGCCGGCCAACGGAGGGTAAGGCTTTCCGATCGACTTTGCCGTTTGGAGTTAAGGG
>JAHELQ010000725.1 GCA_024644125.1 Candidatus Aminicenantota bacterium
GAGCAGGTATTCACCGCGTTCCGGGGAACCATCGACGGAGCGGAGTATTCCGACAACCAGCTCATTGAAATGATGGGCAAAGAAACGGATACCGCCAAACGGCGCAAGATCTGGGAAGCGATGAAACAGGTGGGCGGCGCTGTGGCGGCGGATCTGGTCAAACTGGCCGGGCTACGCAACCAGGCGGCTCATCATTTGGGCTTCAAAAATTTTTGGGACATGAAGGTCCGGCTGGAAGAGCACAATCCAGATGAATTAATGGCTATTTTCTCCGAATTGGAATCCCTCACCGACGAGCCCTTCAAAAAAATGAAAAGCAAACTGGACGGCGAGCTGGCCAAACGGCTGGGAATCGAAGCGAAAGATATGATGCCCTGGCATTACGACAATCCTTTTTTCCAGGCCCCGCCCCCGTCGGAAAAAATCGATATGGATGAATTCTACAGGGGCAAAAAAGAGGAAGAAATCGTAGGTATCGCCAAAAAGTACTTCGCCGATCTGGGACTGGGAATCGAGCCCATTCTCAAAAATTCAGACTTGTACGAACGGCCGGGGAAAAACCAGCATGCCTTCAGCACCGATATAAACCGCAACCGCGATGTCCGGATATTGATGAATCTGAAACCCACAGCCGAAAACACGGACACCTTGCTCCATGAACTGGGGCACGCCACCTACTCCTACTACGCCGATTATTCGCTTCCATACAATGTCCGCGACGCGGCCCACGCGTTTACAACCGAGGGCGTGGCAATGTTTTTCGGCGCGCTGGCCAAAACGCCTTCCTGGCTGATGGCATACGGCGGAGCCGATCCTGCCAGAGTGAAGGAACTGGAGGCGGCTATCATGGAGCAACGGCAGCGGGAACAATTGTTATTCGCCCGTTGGAGCCTGGTGATGTTCTATTTTGAAAAGGCGATGTATGAAGATCCGTCTCAAGACCTCAACCGCAAGTGGTGGGAATATGTGGCGCGATTCCAGATGCTGAACGTTCCTGAAGACCGTAACGCTCCGGATTGGGCCTCCAAGATTCATTTCACCATTGTACCGGTCTATTATCACAACTACCAGTTGGGAGAGCTCTTCGCCGCCCAATTGCGGGGAACCTTGAAAAATATTGCGATGGAAAATTACGGCGCTTTTTTCAGAGACAAAGTATTCGCTCCGGGAATGAAATTCCCCTGGCCGCAATTTGTCAAAGAGGCGACAGGAGAGCCTCTGACCGCGAAATATTTTGCCGGGGAGTTGAAGTGATATTTTGTTTGCGGGTATATTGCAAATAGTAACTGATTTCAATACAATGTCTGCTAAGGACGAAGATAGATTCGTTGATTTTTAGTGAGAGAAAAAATTATGAGGGATATGAAGAGGTGTGCCGTTGTTTTATGAAATGTCGGATGGCCGGGTGCGCACCCGGTCATTGGAACTTCACATTGTGGATCATTGCAACCTGAGTTGCTGGGCGTGCTCCTCCCTATCTCCATATTTACCTGTGAGCGTCGCCTCGCCTGTAGATATAAAGCGGGATCTGGAATTGATCGAACAGGTGATCACTCCCCATTATGTCGATATAACAGGCGGCGAGCCGCTCCTTCACCCCGATATGATTGGAGTGTTGAAAACGGTGCGCACCGTCAAATTGCGCGCCATCATCACGGTCACCACCAACGGACTCTTGCTGGACCGGATGCCCGAGGAATTCTGGACTCTCATCGACGGCCTCACGATCTCTATATATCCCAAACCTCTCTTACCCAATCACATCAGGAACCTGGCCTATAAAATGGCGGAAACGTACAATTTTGTTCTGGACATGAAGCGGCAGCATACGTTCCAGGAGATGTCACGGCATGAGCCTTGCGCCGATGATAAAATTAACCGCGCTATGTTTAATTCCTGCAGTTGGCGGCAATCAAACCATATGATCCGGGACGGCTATTTTTATACCTGTTTCCGGCCGCCTCATTTTCAGACATTTTACGGCAAAAGAATCAATTTTACAGCGGACGGCGTAAGGCTTCACGACGGACCTGAATTGGTCGATCAAATTCTTCGCTATTTACAACGCTCCATCCCTCTTAAATCGTGTGCCCTGTGCCTTGGTAGCGAAGGCAGTAGCAAGCCGCACCGCCTTCTTCCCCAGCCAGCGAAGAATCACCAGTGATTAGGGTTGGAACGCCAGGCTTACTTTTTCCCTTTTCTTTCTAAAAAAGCATCAATTTTTTCCTGATTGTCGTGCTTGTATAGAACAAAATGTTTCAGCACGGAATACCGGACGAATGGAACCTCCCTCAAGTGAAATAGAAGATCTTCCAGGTCCTTGTGGAACTCGTCGAATCTTTCTTCCTCCATGTCCATACTGAATGGGACATTGAACATTTCACCTCCGCCACCCAGAAGCCAGTTGATATTAACATTAAACA
>JAHELQ010000726.1 GCA_024644125.1 Candidatus Aminicenantota bacterium
TAAACGCGCCCCGGTTTTTTTGCAATTGACAGGTATTTGATTTTTCGCTATTGTTTTAATAGACTACGATGAAAATTGCGCGTGAACATTTTTTTTTTGTTGATCCCGTTGCTTATCGCCATCGCGGTATTCATTCCTTTTTTAGCTCTTTTTTTCCTTTTATTTATCTTTACAATCCTCGATCCGGTGTTCAAGAAACCTCCGGTAGAGAATGAATCCATTCCTACTTTTTTTACTGAAACGATCCCAATCATCAGGGGACCTCCTTTTTATTTTTCTTTCTAAAATACGGCCGCGAGCAGCCTGTATTCATTTTTTTTTAATTGACCAATAAAAAGGAGATCATTGTCATGAGCATTTCTACTAATAAAAATTTTGCAAGCGTTTTAAATAAATTCAAACATTACATTCACCGGGCGGGCGGGGGAACCATCGAGTTTGATTTATCCCGCTATCGGCGCATTCTCGATTCTATTCGCGCCTATAAACTTTCTTCTCTTAAAAATGAAGAATTGGCGGAGAAGATGGAGGCGCTTCGCGGGTGGGTTCTGGGAGGAGCCGATCTCGACAATGTGCTCCCTGAAACCTATGCCCTGGTGGCAGAAGCCATTCGGAGGCGATTGTCCATCGAGCCGTTCGATGGTCAGGTCGTGGCGGGCATTGCCATGCACTATGGAAAATTGGTGGAGATGAATACCGGCGAAGGCAAAACTATCGCGGCGGTTTTTTCCGCTTGCTTGAACGCGTTGACCGGGAAAGGCGTTCATGTAATGACTGCAAACGATTACCTGGCCCGCCGCGATGCCGCCTGGATGGGGCCTGTATACCGCCTGTTGGGTCTGGAGGCGCTTCCGGTGCAAGAAGAAATGACGATCGAGAATCGCCAATTGGCGTACGAGGCAGATATAACGTACCTAACGGCTCACGAAGCGGGATTCGATTTTCTTCGCGACCAGGCGAGGTACAGCCGGGATGAAGTTGTGCACAGGCCATTCAATTTTGCTATTGTGGACGAGGCCGACTTCATGTTGATAGACGAAGCCCGGGTACCGCTGGTCGTCGCCGGCGAAATGTCCGATACTGGCATCGAGCACGGGTTGTTGGCGGATTTCGTGAGGACATTGAAGCCTGAACTCCATTTCGAGGTTGATGAGAATATGAGAGATGTCAACCTAACCGAGGAGGGGATCCTGCACGCGGAAGCTTCGTTAGGGTGGGGGAGTTTGTATGATTCAAACAATCAGCATTTGTTCGCGTCATTGAATGTGGCTCTTCACGCGGAAGTATTGTTGCGGCGGGATATCGATTATATTGTCAGGGGTGGAACGGTTGAATTGGTGGACGCGTTCACCGGAAGAGTGGCCAAAAATCGGCGATGGCCCCATGGGATCCATCAAGCGGTGGAAGCCAAGGAGGGATTGGTTTTGCAGCGTGAGGGGCAGGTATTGGGATCTATCACATTGCAGCATTTTTTGAGGCTGTATCCTAAAATTTCCGGTATGACCGCGACCGCACAACCGGCGGCAGAGGAATTCAAGGAGTTTTACAATCTGGATGTGGTGGTCGTCCCTCCAAACAAAATATGCCGGAGGGTGGATCATGCGGATGTGGTATTTACCCGGCGGGAGTTTAAGCTTCAGGCGTTGGCTGAAGAGATAGGCAGTGTCCATGCTACCGGGCGGCCAGTCCTGGTGGGCACCGGTAGTGTGGAAGAATCGGAATTGCTGGCCCGGTTGCTTGAGGAAAGTAACGTAATATGCCGCGTGTTGAACGCCAAAAACGATGAGCGCGAGGCTGCGATTATCGCCGACGCGGGAAGTCTTTATGCAGTCACTATTTCCACTAACATGGCCGGGCGAGGGACTGATATCCGGTTGGGAGGTGTCGATGAATCCTTGCGCGAGGAGGTGCTCGCTCTGGGAGGTTTATATGTGATCGGTACCAACCGCCATGAGAGCCGGAGAATCGACGATCAACTGAGAGGGCGGGCGGGTCGGCAGGGTGATCCCGGTTCGTCAAGGTTTTTTATAAGCCTGGATGACGATCTGATGATTCGCTACCATCTCGATGAATTGATACCCCGACCGTACATGCCCGCCGGGAATGAGAAAACGGCCGGGCATCCGGTTATTTTGCGGGAGATAAACAGAGCTCAACGTATTATTGAAGGGCAGAATTTCGAGATCAGAAAAACTCTATGGGGATATTCCGAGGTCATAGAAGAACAACGGAAGATTGTTTGCTGTGAAAGGCGGCGTTTTTTATTGGACGGTGAATCTCCGGGAGTTTGGGAGAGCGATGACCATGGGGCGAAGCGCTACCTCCACCTTTGCAAAATAACCGGGAAAAGTGAAATGGAGCGTATCGAGATTCGTCTCTTCCTGTCCTACCTCGACCGTCATTGGGCGGAGCAT
>JAHELQ010000196.1 GCA_024644125.1 Candidatus Aminicenantota bacterium
TTGGGACGCTACCTGCGAGATGTTGTCGCCGGTGATAAGGCCCAGCGTGCCGGTTTCCCGCGCCACTTCCCCAGCTCTCTTGTGCATCAAATATTTGCACAGGACGCAGATGTAAGAATGGAAGCGGCGGTCGTTGTACAATGTGCCGAATTTTCCTGCGAACAAGTCGTCGCGGTCCACAACGATCAACTGGAGTTCCCGCCCCGCGGTGTACTCCTCTAGTTTTTGTTTCAATGCCAGCACTTTCTGGAAGTCCTCCTCGGTAATGCGGTAATGGAGGAGGATCGGCTCCACGCCTCGCTTCATCATCATGAATGTGGCCACCGGTGAGTCGATTCCGCTGGAAATCAACGACAGCAATCGCCCGGCTGTGCCGAATGGCAATCCTGCCCAGCCTTTGACGCGGCCGGAGAAGATGTAGATGAAGTCCTCGCCGATTTCCACTTCGAGGTTAAACTCCGGTTGCACCAGTTTGACAGGCAATTGGGTGTGTTCCACCACCAGGGCTCCGAGTTCGCGCTCCAATTCAATGGAGGTGGGTTGGAATTGTTTATCTACCCGCTGGCAACTGACCCGGAAATTGGCGCATCCTTCCATTTTGGGGATGAACGCGATAATTTCCCGCTTCAACACATCGAGATCCTTCTCGATTTCCAGCGCCGGACTGTATGAATGAACGCCCATCACCCGGCGCAGGTCAGGTATCGAGTCGATGCCGCGGATGTAAATGCGCCCTCTCCGTAGAATCACCGATTTGTGTCGGGCTCCCTCAGAGTTGAGGAACCTCTTGATATCGTCTTGCAACCGCCGTTCGAACATAATGCGGTTTTTCCCTTTTAAACTGATTTCTCCATATCGTACAATACAGGTATTATAGTTCATTGTTCACTTATTCCAGGTTCGTTTATTGTTATTGTTTTAGAGCCAGTTTATCGATGTATTCCAGTAATATCTGGCCGGTTTTGTTCGTTTTGTATTTAGTCAATGCTTGTTTCTGTGTCGCGATTATTTTTTCGTTAAGTTTCGTGTCTCGCAAGATGTTGTCGCACAATGCGGCGATTTCCAGATAATCTTTACGGTTTACCAATATCCCGCCGTTGTTCATGGTCTCCTGGACGGCTCCGGCATTGAAGGCCACGACAGGTTTCTCCAGGTAAAAGGCCTCCGGTACGGGAGCGCAGAATCCTTCGTGCTCGCTCATGTGAATGTACAGGTGAGCCAGTTTGAAATACGAGATCAGTTCCTCTTCGGGAATATGGCCGCTGAAATGGATATCCTTGATTTCGAGGCGGTTCACCATTCCCTGCAACGCCGAGAGGTAGCGCTCGAAGCCACGGTATTCCCCTACGATGAACAGCCGGGAATTTGGATTGAAGTATTTCTGATAAAAATAAAATACCTTGATGACATCCTCGACTTTTTTATTTGGGATAATTCTGCCCACATACAGGATATTTTGTTTATCATCGAGGTACAATTCTTTCAGCACCGGGATGATGTCTCGATCGAATTTTTCAAAATTCATGACCAGCGGAAGGACCCCTGTATTCCCGAAGCCCGAATCGATGAGCTCCTGCTCGTTGTATTGGGAGTCCCCGAGGGCCAAATCCACTTTGTCCTTGAAGTTTTTCAATTCCACCCGCCCTTTGAAACAGTCTTTGGCCAGAGTGCGGTGATAGTCCAGGAAAAAATGATGCGGAGTGATATTGTGATAAATAATGGCTTTTTTATCCGGCATCCGCAGGAATTTTTTCGTTACCGGCGATCCGATGGAGAAGTGGAAAATGATGATGTTGTTCTCCGACGAAAACCGGTCGTAGTCAAGATAGTTGATGATTTGCCCCGCATACTTCGGATGGTAGAACAATGCGAATATTTCCGATTCGTATCCCTTCTGTCGCAAATAATCGCGGATGACCAGAGCTTCGTTGCCGATGGCGTCGCCATACGAGTAGGAGGTCAAAAATTGATGTATATTCATTATACCAATGTATTCCCTTCAAATCTTTTTTAGCGATAGCGTCTGAACCTCGCGGAATTTGAACTATATCACACCTGCACCGGTTTTTCAACAAAATTAAGCTTGCCAGTCCTTCGTGAAAAAAATGTGCAACCAAAAGTAACAAATCTACGTAACTACAAAAAAGGAACCTAAAAATGACAAAGAAACGAAATAGTGTGTTAAAGGAAGTTGGGCCAAGACTCAAGAGAGTACGTGAAACAATGGAATATTCCCAGGAGCGGATGGCAGCGCTCTTTGGAGTCACTCGTTCTACTTATTGCCGGTATGAAGCGGGGAACGCGTTCCCAGGCGCGTCTGGACTGGAGCTTTTGGTATCCTATTTCAACGTGTCGCCAGACTGGTTGATGACCGGGATTGGGGAGATGTATCTTCAAGAGGATGAACAATCCCCGGCGAATTTGCAATTGGAGGATCTCAAGCCCGATGTTCAGGGGATGGTCAAGGTGATGAAAAAGATGCCCCTCATCTGCTTTGAGGTTCTGAGTTTCTACTATGCGTTCAAGCTGGACAATCCCCACGTTTTCCAATTGGAACAAGCATGCCGATAGGCTTCCGAATCGAAGTTCGTTTCGGTGAGCGGAGGAGATTTCATTTGCTCTGAGAGGGGATTTGTAATATAATTCTCCATAAACCTAAATTAAAATTGGACGCGAACTATGGAAAAATTCCAGAAGAATATGTATGTGGTTCTAGTAGAGCCAAAAAACCCCGGCAACATCGGATCCTCGGTGAGGGCGATGAAAAATATGGGAATCGCCAATTTACGGCTGGTGAATCCGGTGGATTACAGGGACCACGAAGAACAGAGAAAGCTTGGGTACAGATCCCAGGAGATCATCGAGAATAGCCAGGTTTTCGCTACTCTCTCCGAAGCGCTGGCGGATATTTCGACCGTGTTTCTGGCCACCGCCCGTAAAGGGAAATGGAAGAAGAATTTCGTTTCGCCCGAGCAGTGCGGCGAATTGGTGGCGGAACGGATCTTGAAGGAAAAAGTAGCCCTGGTATTTGGTCGGGAAGATTCCGGCGTGACGATTGACGAAAGCCAATTGGCCAATTTCCACATCCATATTCCGTCGGCGGTGAGCTACCCGTCGCTAAACCTGTCGCAAGCGGTGATGGTGTTATCGTACGAGGTTTACAAGAAAGCATTGATGACCCCCCAGAAAAATCCCTATCCAAAAGTGGCTCCGAAAAAATCGTACGAGCGGTTGATGAACAATATCTGGGGTCTGATGAAACGGTTGGAATTCCGCGAGGACGACTACGGTTTGTTCCATCGATCCCTCCGGCGGGCATTGACCCGCACTCATTGGACGAACGCCGATATCGCCGTGTTCGACCGGGCGTGCAAGCAAGTGAGATGGTTCTGCGAAAAACATTTAGGTATGACGTTTGAGGTGGATGAATGAGCACAAAACTGAATGTGTACAACACTCTGATCAACAAGGTCGAAGAATTCAAGGCGATGGAGGAAGGGACGATCGGCCTCTATACCTGCGGTCCCACAGTGTATGATTTTGCCCATATCGGGAACTTCCGGTCGTATGTGTTCGAGGATCTGGTGAAGCGCTATCTCATGTATTTGGGGTACAACGTCCGCCATATAATGAATATCACCGACATCGACGATAAAACCATCCGCAAATCCAACCAGTTGGGGATCACGCTGAACGAGGTGACGAACCGCTACATCCAGGCTTTCTATGAAGACATCGATAGGCTCAATATCGTGAAAGCGGACATTTACCCGCGGGCGACGGAACATATCGGCGAGATGATCGAATTGATAGACCGGTTGGACGCGAACGGTTTGGTGTACACAAAAGGAAACTCCGTATATTTTAGTATCGATAAATTTTCGGATTACGGTAAGCTGGCCAATATCAGCCGGGAAAATTTACAATCCGGCGGCGGCACCGATTCCGACGAATACGAAAAAGACAATGTCCAGGATTTCGTTCTCTGGAAAGGTAAAAAAGAGGACGAGCCCTCATGGGATACGAAATATGGCGACGGAAGACCCGGGTGGCATCTGGAATGCTCCGCCATGAGTATGAAATACCTGGGTGAACAATTCGATATCCATATGGGCGGAGTGGATAACATCTTCCCCCATCACGAGAACGAAATCGCCCAGGCGGAAGGAGCCACAGGCAAAAAGTTCGTCAATTATTGGATCCATTGTCAACATCTGATCGTAGACAACCAGAAAATGTCCAAGTCATTGGGCAATTTTTATACATTACGCGATCTGATGGAGCGGGGCTACGACCCGTTGGCCATTCGCTACCTCTTGCTTTCCGCCCATTACCGGAAGTTGTTGAATTTTACGTTCGAAGGGTTGGATATGGCCAAACAATCTCTCAAACGGATCGGCGATTTTGTCTTCTCCCTCGAGGGTTTGAACCCGGAGGAAGGCGTAACTCCCGAATTGACGGAACTCATCAGAACGAACGAAGCGAAATTCCGTTCCCAGATGGATGACGATTTTAATATCTCAGGTTCATTGGGGGCCTTCTTTGATTTTATTCACGAGGTGAATGTCCGGATCAAGGATTTGAAAAAATCCGATGTGGAAAATGTTCTGGCGTATGTCAAACGGATCGATTCTGTCATCGGCGTGTTAAAGAAAGAAGAGGCCGGACTCCCGGACGAGGAGATCTTAAAAAAGATCGAAGAGCGTCAGGATGCCCGCAAACGTAAGGATTTCGCCGCGGCAGACGCGATTCGCGACCAATTGAAAGCAAAGGGAATCGTTTTGATCGACACTCCCGAAGGGGTTCGCTGGAAGATCGAACAATAGGAGGAACCACGGCGTCTTATACCGGGATATATGTGCATATTCCCTTTTGCCGGAGGGCGTGCTTCTATTGCCACTTCTACAAGGTGCCGTTCCGGCCGGAACATGTCGAAGCCTACATCGACGCAGTGGGGATCGAATCCCGTTTGAGATCCGGCGCTTCCGTCACCGCCGATACGGTGTACATCGGCGGCGGTTCACCATCGCTACTATCGCCCGCTCATCTAGACGGGCTTCTGTCTCACATCCAACGCTCGTTTTCAGTGGAGCCGAAGGCTGAGATAACAGTTGAGTGCAATCCCGAGGATGTCTCGCTGCCGCTATTGGAGGGTTACCTCCATTCGGGAGTGAACCGTTTGAGCATCGGCACCCAATCGTTTATCCAGGATGATCTGGATGTGTTGCGCCGGCCCCATTCGGCGGAGCAGTCGGTTCACGCCGTGGAGTTGGCGTTTCAGGCGGGATTCCGGCGGATCAACATCGATTACATTCTCGGCGTGCCGGGCCAGACCCCCCGCTCTCTGGAGGGGAATCTGCGGATGGCGGGGCAATTGTCTGTGTCCCATGTGTCCACCTATCTCCTGGAGGAAGTTCGGGAAGAATCGGAAGAAGAGGATGAACGGGATCGCGAACTGTACACTCTAACGGAATTGGAGTTGGAACGAATGGGCTTCGAGCATTACGAGGTTTCCAATTTCGCCAAACCGGGCCAGCGGTCGCGACACAATATGAAATACTGGGAAAACCAATCGTATATCGGCCTTGGAGCGTCGGCTTCAGGATTTATCGACGGATGGGATTACAAAAATGTGGAAGACCTGGATGAATATCTGCGCCATCTGCGCGATGGGCGGTTGCCAGAGTTGGAAAGCGCGGAGCAGGATCTCGACACGCGAGCCATTGTCATGGGGCTACGGTTAATGGACGGGCTACCGGAGCGGAATTTCCGGCGGACGGAACACCGGGAAGCGCTCGATTTTTTACTGGATAGCGGAATGTTGGTCCGGAGAGGTAAACACATCGCTGTGGCGCTGGACCACATCCTGCTGCTGAACGAAATACTGGGCTATTTTATTTGATCCCGCCCCCGGTTGCGGGGACGGAATTTATTTTACCTGTACATGTCCTTTGTAACATTTCCGGCATACCGACACATACTTGTCGTTACCGCCGATTTCGATTTGGGGACCCTCATTGACCGGATGACCGTCTTTGAATTTTATCAACATCGTCGCCTTCTTTTTGCAGTACCAACAGACGGTCTTCACCTCTTCGATCTTATCTGCAAACAATATCAACGCCTCGCTGCCGGTGAATAGATGGTTGCGATAATCGTTTTTCAATCCGTAGACGATGACCGGGATATTCAGCTCATCCACAATACGGGTCAACTCGATCACCTGTTTCCGCGATAGGAACTGCCCCTCGTCAATGATAATACAGTCGGGATTGCTCTGGTGGGCCATCCCGTACAGATCAGTCTCATCGTTAATAATGGTGGCATCCCGCTGGAATCCCATTCTTGAAGTGATTTTGCCGACTCCGTAACGGTTGTCGATGGCAGGGGTGAAGAGCAGGACATGCTTGTTCTGCTCTTCATAGTTGTGGGCAATCTTCAGGACTTCCGTCGATTTGCCGGCGTTCATTGTGGAGTATCTAAAATAGAGTTGCGCCATGATGTCACCTTCTATTTAATTTTCTTTCTAGTTTACCAGTTTGGCGAGCGCCCGCTTGATCCCTTTGTATTGTTGGGCGTCCACTCCTTTGCGTAGGTAGTCGATCGTGATATCCACCAGTTTTTTGTGGGAGGATTTACCCGGATCCTGATGTTGGAACTCGTATGCGGTCACCATGTAATTGTTCATTCCCACCCGGTAGGTTTTAGCGTCATCCAGAGGAGCGCCTTCACTGGTGACGATATCGACGGCTTCGATGGTGAAATCCGCTTTATGGCGGACCGTGTATTGGATACCGGAGACCTGGAGGTCAGGCTCGTTGCCCCGTTTGAAATCATACGCTATAAAATCGCGAATCTCTTTGGGGGACATCTCCATCACCACCACGTCGTTGCCGAAGGGCAGCATGGCGTGAACGTCTTTCAACCTGACGGTTTCAAACATTTTGCCGATACGGATGCCGCCGTTATTGTGGAATACCATGTCGAGGTTCAAGTCGGCGCGGACCGCGTCGGTAATGAGGCAGCCGAGCTCAGCCTTGCCTTCCAGAGATACCGACAGAGTGGTCACTTCCTGGTTGAGGAAAGGATTTTTGTCCACTTCATCGATTATATCCTTCACATCTTTGATTTCGTTCTCGATGGTCTTGATATCGATGAGGGAGCTGTGTTTCTCCACCACTTTACCGTCTTTGACTTTCAACTCCACGCGGCCCACGTAGCCGGTGTGGTCGCCGGCCTGCGCGATCAACACTCCGTTTACCTCGACGGGCTTTCCCACTTTTGTGTGAGAATGGCCGCCGATAATGAGGTCCAACTCGCCCATTTGTTCCGCCAGTTTCTCATCCACCCCAAATCCAAGATGGGTCAATGCCATGAACACATCGCTCTCCTGTTTAAGGGATTTGTATTGAAGGGCGGTCTCGATACCCCTGGAGAAGGTGATACCTTTGACATTGGCGGGCAACGTGCTGGGAATCCCTGTATCCAGGTCGGTCTGAACAACGCTCAGAACCGCGATTTTAATGTTCTCTTTAGTAGTGAGGATTACATACGGTTTCAGTTGCGGCAAGATCGCGCCGTCCATTTTGACATTGGCGCAAATGACGGGGAATTTCGCCCGTTCGATATAACTTTTCAATACCTCCTGGCCATAGTCGAACTCATGGTTGCCCAATGCCTGGACATTCAATCCGAGCTTATTGTATAATTGCAGGATAGGTTCGCCCTTTGGTTGGTATAGATCCACATAGGGGTTGCCGCTGAAATTGTCGCCGGCGCTCATAAAAAAGACATTCGGGTTTTTTTGCCGTTCCTGTTCCAGGAGCCAGGCGATTTTAGCGAAATTGTGTATCCTGGCGTGAACGTCGTTCACATGTAAAATGACAATCGTGCTGTCTTTCGCCGGTTTACAGGAGCCGAAGCTCAACACCAGCAAGATCGAGAGGACGATCAACGCTATAATTCGATATGCTCTCATAGATTACCCCCTTTCTCACTCATCGCATTTTTTTATATAAATCCGGTCGTCTTCGCTCAATTCCCCGGCGGGCGACAAACTGTTCCCCCGGTGATCGAGGATGTCTTCGACCTGTATTGTTTGACGGCCCTCGTCACGGTTCAAATGCAGCGCGACCGCGTCCCTGACCGTGGCGCCGGAAAAAATCTCCACTATTTGATCATTGATATAGATTTTCATAGCTCTCCTCAATTTCTTTATGTTAACGAAAATTCATTCTAAAGAACATGCTATAAATTGTCAAGATACCTCATCGCCAGCCGCAGTAAATCGGTGGTGAATACTCGCCTGTCCCCGAGATCCGAGATCCGCTCTTTCGAATCGAGATGCGATCGTCGGAGAAGAGAAGGGGCTCGATATACGTTCGCTTGACCGGAATTTATTCGGCAATAGGCCAATTGGTACGGAATTTTGAACGATTCATCATGCTTTTACTAAAAATTCATAAGACTATGTCACTTTTCAGTGACACGATGCAGTTTCTACTTGACATAAAGCAGTTTCTGCCTGACAAGTTGCAGCCTTTGCCTGACACGATGATACAAATAAGTCTATTATCTACAATTCTAATCCGCCAAAAGCAGTTTTTGCCTGACGTTACGATACAAATCCGTCACAATGTGCTACATTTCGGTAAGCCACCGCAGTTTCTGCTTTACATTTTGCAGGCTATCCTTTACATTTTTCCCGTTATCCCTCTGAATATGGTAAATGTTTCTCTATTGGAAAAAGACTGGGGACAGGCGAGTCAGTATTCTCGCATCTTTGATTCTATCAGG
>JAHELQ010000197.1 GCA_024644125.1 Candidatus Aminicenantota bacterium
AAAAGTCCGCCGCTCCCAATGAACTTACCAGGATAACCAATAAAAGGGCATTAATTATACGTTTCATTGTACTATTATAACCCGTCTGCCGGAAATTTTCAATTTTTTGTCGAAAAACAAGCATACGGCTTCTGGGAAGGCTCGATGCTCCTGCTCCAGGATTCTCGCTCCTAGCGTCTCTTCGGTATCTCCGGCTTCCACCTGAACGCAACGTTGCAAAATAATTGGGCCGGTGTCCATGCCACCGTCCACAAAATGGACGGTGCAGCCACTGAAGCGGACGCCGTGTTCCACCGCCTGCCGTTGGGCGTGAAGGCCGGGAAATGCCGGGAGTAGCGCCGGATGGATATTCATGATCCGGTTCGGGAAGGCCTGGAGCAACGTCTGCCCCACAATGCGCATGTATCCCGCGAGGCACACCAATTGGACCTCCCGCTGCGAAAGCAGTTGAACGATGCGGGCTTCGTAATCCTCCCTCGTAATGAACGACCCGGGGGAGACATGGAAGGCGGTGATACCGAATGCGCGCGCTTTTTCAAGACCGGGAGCTTTTTTCTTGTCGCTAATCACCGTTGATATTTCGAAATTCGCGCCGGCATGCAACGATGCCCGGTAAAGAGCTTCGAAGTTTGAACCGCGACCGGATAATAAAACAGCGATTTTTCCCTTTTGTCCCATGATGATTGTGTGTTGAAATGAAGAATGCCGAAGGGGGGACTCGAACCCCCACAGGAATACTCCCACAAGTACCTGAAACTTGCGTGTCTACCAATTCCACCACTTCGGCGGGTTCAGGACTATTTATAATTCATATCGCGCCTTTTGTCAAGGGGTAAAGCGACGGGGGGCGATCTTTTTTATTGGGGCCGACGTTTGAATTATCGCCTCTAATATGCTATAAGAAATCATGATTGAAGAACGGAAAACTCTACTGGTATTGAATCCCGCCGCCGGCAAGGGACGGGGCAAAAAAATCGTCGAAGGTATCTTCAAGCAATTGCAGGAAGCGATTGTCGATATGGATTTTATCGAATCGGAGAATCCCTCGCATCTCTTCGAGATAGGAAAAGACGCGGTGGGACAAGGATACCGGCGCATCGTCACCATCGGCGGAGACGGCACTCCATTTGAATTGATCAACGGTCTCTACCATACCGGCAAACCCGCCGAGCATATTGAACTAGGCATGATCCCATCGGGAACCGGAAATTCGTTCCTGCGGGATTTTGTCGAAATTTCCTCGCAGGAGATTGTGCGCAGAATGTTGGCGGGGGAAAAGCGGCAGGTCGATCTGGTTGAATTCTCCTATCGGCAAGACAACCAACATATCACAAAATACTTTCATAACATTTTGGGCCTCGGTCTCATCGCCGATATCCTGAAGCTTACCAATGAAAAATTGAAACCCTTCGGCCCGCTGAGCTACAGCCTGGCGGTTTTCATCCGGCTGTTCAAAGGAATGGCCAATCGCATGACGATTTCGGTGGACGGTGTTTCCCACGAAATGGAGAACAGCGCGTTGGTGATCTCCAATTCCAAATTTACCGGCGGCGCCATGAAGATCGCCCCCATGGCGGACACCGCGGATGGGAAAGTGGATACAGTCGTGTTCGAGCAGGTGAATCGACGCGATATCATCAACATCTTCGCCAATATTTTCAAAGGCACCCATGTCGATCACCCGAAGGTGAAGATTTTTAGCGGGAGTGAAATAACGATTCACACCGATCCGGAGGAATTGTTGATGGCGGACGGCGAGCTTCTTGGCTATACGCCATTGACTTTGAAGGTATTGCCCGGAGAATTGACTGTCCTCGTTTAGTATGAAGACGTTGAAAGTGAGCTTTATCTCGTTGGCCATCTGGTTTTTGGGAATCCTTTTTTTGATTCTGGGAGCAATCTCCCTCTTCCTGGTAGGTATCTTTCATAGAGGGAGTTTTCTCGACAGGTTGTTGAAGTGGTGGTGCCGATTGATTGTTTTCTCCTCCGGTATCCGGGTGGCGGTCAAGGGATTGGAACACATCGACCGTCACAAACAGTATGTGGTCATGATGAATCATGTGAACATGTTCGACGGAATGCTTTTATACGGCAGGCTACCCGGCAAGGCGCGGGGGATCGAGGAGGAAAGCCATTTCAAATGGCCCGTCTACGGCTGGCTCATCGGTCACCTGGGCAATGTCCCCATCAACCGGAAGAGCGGAAGGCAAGCTCTTGAAAGTCTACGCAAGGCGGGCGAATACATGCGGCGGAGGAAGGATTTTTCGTTCATCATTCTACCGGAAGGCACCCGTACCCCAAACGGCAAGCTCCAGAAACTCAAAAAGGGCGGTTTTTTGTTGGCCATGGAATCGGGACTGGAAATATTGCCGGTAGTTCAAGTGGGAAGTTATGAAATCAAAAAAAAGATTCACTGGCTCATCCGGCCGGGACGGGTGGAATTAATTTTCGAAAAACCAATCCCGACCGAGGGAATAACACGCGCGTCCATTCCGCAGCTCATCGACGCGGTGAATGAAGTATTCCATAAATATGTGAAATAAGTATAACCACAAATTTCCGTTATGCCCCAATTGACAAAATAAAAAAATCGCGTTACATTATCTGCCTGACCGGGATCGCCGATTCAGGCCTTCGTCCGGTCGAGGGCATATTTTCTAAGCTATCATTCAGGAGGACATACATGATTACTTTAGATGGATATTCGTTGACAATCCCGGAGGCCATCGCCGTGAGCAGAGACTTCGAAGAGGTCAGGATCGCGGAGACGTGTATCGAAAAGATAAATAAATCACGCAGCTTTGTCGAAAAAATATTAAAGGAAAACAGGGTGGTATACGGTATCACCACTGGTGTCGGCGAATTGGCCAACACGTTGATTTCTCCCGAAGAGTCAGAAAAACTTCAGTTGAATCTGATCCGCAGCCATTCGGTGGGTGTGGGTGAACCGCTGAGCGAAGAGATTGTCAGGGGCATGATGCTCTTGCGCGCCAACGCGCTGGTTCAAGGGCACTCGGGAATCCGTCTGGAATTGATCGATTTCCTGGTGGAGATGCTGAATCGCCGCATTTATCCTTACATCCCCGAGCAAGGTTCGGTGGGGGCCAGCGGAGATTTGGCGCCGCTGTCACACCTGGCGCTTGCGATGATCGGTGAAGGCGAATGTTTTGTGGGCGGAAAGAGGACCCTGGCGAAAGACGCCTTGAAGATCCAGGGATTAAAACCGGTAACGTTGCTTTGCAAAGAAGGCCTGGCTCTTATCAACGGAACCCAGGTGATGGCATCGATCGGTTGTCTGGTGGTGGCGGAGGCGGATCTTCTACTCAAGAACGCCCAGATAGCCGGTAGCATGAGTCTCGAAGCCTTGCGGGGAACCGCGCGCGCGTTCGACGAAAAAATTCACAAGCTCAGGCCCTACGAGGGGCAGATACGAGTTGCCGCCAACATGCGTAAGCTGGTGGAAGGGAGCGATATCATAGCCTCCCACACAAACTGCGAAAAGGTTCAGGACGCATACACACTTCGCTGCATTCCCCAGGTATACGGCGCCATTATCGATACCATCGAATACGCTAAAAAAATTCTGACTGTCGAAATTAACTCGGTTACCGATAATCCGCTGATATTCCCTGATGAAGAAGAGGTCATTTCCGGCGGAAATTTCCATGGCGAACCCCTGGCCTTTATCATGGACTTTTTAGGGATTGCGCTGGCTGAAATCGCCAATATCTCAGAGCGCACAGTTGACCGTCTGGTCAATCCACATGTCAGCGGTCTACCACCGTTTTTGTCCCCCAAGAGCGGTCTCAATTCAGGCTATATGATCGCCCAATATACAGCCGCAGCGCTGGTATCGGAAAACAAAGTCCTGGCCCACCCCTCCAGCGTCGATTCGATTCCCACATCCGCCGGTCAGGAAGATCACGTTAGTATGGGGACCATTGGCGCCCGGAACGCAGTCAAAATATTAAAAAATGTCGAGCAAGTACTGGCCATCGAAATGTTATGCGCGGCCCAGGGGATTGATTTCCAGAAACAAACTCCGGGTGTAGGAACGTCTGTGGCGCACCGGGCCATCCGCCGCCACGTGCAAACATTGGACGACGACCGCATCCTCTACAAGGATATCGAAACCGTGAGAAACCTGATCGTTTCAGGAAACATTGTCCGTGAAACGGAGGATAGGATAGGTAGTTTATCCTGATTATTCCCATCTCGCCCGGATGAAATACAACTTCGCCCGGGCGTGTACAACTTAAGTGCCATCCCCCTTCGATAAGTTTAATACCAAAAATACATCTTTAGGCGGTTGCATCTTTTTCGCGGAATTTTTATCATTATAGTCTAGTTTGTAGGTGGTATATCTGCCCAATATGCGTGCCCTACAAAAAGGAAGCTATATAAAAACATGAAAATTTTCGTTTATGCCCGGCTTGACGCCCGATTTATTTTCTCACGGCATTCACTCAGAGAGAGAGAACTATAAAAATTCATCAGGAGGTCTTATGAAAAAACATTTTATCTTTTTAAGCATTGTCTTAATGGCGATGTTTTTAACCACCTCCCTGGTCGCTAAAGTCCAGGTCGGTGATCTTGAAACCGAAACATTTGAAACATCCCACCCCTACGCACCCGGCGCCGTTATGGAAAAAGTCTTTCACTGGCCCAATGCCAGTTATATTTCATTGCACTTCAACCAGTTCGACCTGGCCGCCGGCGATATCGTGTCCGTGTCCAATCCCAGCGGAGAATTATGCTATATCTACGAAGGTAGAGGCAAGGCCGTCCGCGGCGGAGCCGCCACCATCAGTTCGTTCTGGGCCACCCATATCCCCGGCGACACAGCCATCGTGAAACTCTATTCCCAGAATCCAAAAGGCGGATACGGCTTTATTATCGACAAATGGGTCCATGGTTACGAGAAAGAAATCGTGACCGCAGCCTTTGACAACCTCGAAGGCCCAGATAGCGATATCAACCTCGAATCCATTTGCGGCACCAATGACAAAGAATGGGCAAAATGCTACGACGGCACCACCATGTACAACAAATCGAAAGCGGTTTGCCGTCTGTTGATAACCGGTATGTATGCCTGCACCGGCTGGTTGATCGGTAGCGAAGGTCATGTGATGACCAACAACCATTGTATCGGGAGCCAAACCGACGCCAATGACACCGATTTCGAATTTATGGCGGAAGGCGCCACTTGCGGTACGGATTGTACCGGTTGGTTTGCCTGCCCGGGAACAGTCGAAGCCACCTCCGGTACACTGGTACAGACCGATACGGCTCTCGACTACGCCCTGGTCATGTTGCCCACCAACGTTTCCGGCACCTATGGATATCTGCAGTTACGCAATACCTTGCCGATAGTGAACGAAAGAATCTACATCCCGCAGTATCCCAGCGCATACGGCAAACAGATCGCCGTATATAGCACCGATGCAAACGACCAATCCGGTTATTGCGAAATCTATACCCAGAGCACCACTCCGTGCACCGGCGGCCCTGGAGACATCGGCTATTTCGCCGACACCGAAGGCGGCAGTTCCGGTTCTCCGGTATTGGCCTACAGCGACCACCTGGTTGTATCGTTGCATCATTGCGCAGCCTGCCCTAACAGAGGCTTGCAGATCCCGGCCATCATCACCGACCTGGGTTCCAATCTTCCCGCCAATGCTATCGGCAATCAGATTCCGGTCAACCCACCGGCCGCACCCAGCGCGCTCAGCGCTACCGCGGTTGCCTGCAACCAGGTCAATCTCTCCTGGACCGATAACGCCACCGACGAAGATAACTTCGTGATCGAAAGAAGCACCGATGCCTCCAACTATTCCATCCTGGCTTCCGTCGGCGCCAATGTTACCGCTTATGCCGACACCGCCGCAGCCGGCAGCACCACTTACTATTACAAAGTGAAAGCCGCCAATAGTGGCGGATCTTCTGCTTACACCAACGTAGCCAACGCGACCACCACGGTATGCCCGATCGTACCTCCGGCTGCTCCCGCTATCACTAATATTGAACCTAAAAAACGTAAATTGATTGTTTATTGGAACGATAATTCAAACAACGAGAACGGCTTCTATGTTTATAGAGGATTGACTAGCACGAATTTAGACCTGGTTGCCACTGTCGGCGCCAATGTCACTTATTACGACAATGCAGGCCTGGTAAGCGGAGTGACATATTATTACAAGGTATGCGCCTTTAACAACGACGGAGAATCTTGCTCGGCCGTCGCCTCCGGCACAGCCAAATAACAGGATCCGTTCCCGATTTATGGAAACATTTCCACGACATTTAAACAAGTATTAGATCGCTGAAGGGGATACGGCGTCCGCTGTGTCCCCTTCATTTCGTAGTCCCGCCTCGATCAAATAACTGGCCATTGTTTTTCCCACCACCTTCCGGTCAAGCAAATACCCTTCGGCGTGCAGGGAGGTGACAAATTGGTCGTGCGGTCTTCCCCGCCGGTAGTCCGGTTCTTTTTGTGGATGGGAGAGATAGGCCGCGATGGCTGAATTGGGCATCGCTACGTTAAGAACGGCGTGATAGAATATTTTCCGCTGAGTCCGGTAGATGGCGGACCCCAAAATCTTTTTTTCCCCGATGGCGATATCTGAAATTCCTCTATACTCCAGACGGTGGATCCCAAGAGATTCGAGACTCTCCTTCACCAACTGGTTGAAGATGCGGAAATAAATCAAGGGCGAACGGAAGTCGGTTTCGGTTATGATTGCTGAGATAACAAGGGTATCTGGTGAGAGCAGAACCGCTTCCCCGCCCGAAGGCCGGCGATACACTGGAAGTCCATCCCGGATCACGGCATCCAGGAGTATCGAGCGCTCCAATTTGCCACTCTGCCCCACCACGACGCATAGTACAGATGGATACCACACCAACCAATGAACTCCTCGGATATCATCCCGCAGCAACCGCGCATCCGGGAGATCATACTCCCTGATTTTTATCTCTCTCATCCCGCGTCAAATATGAACCGGCTGCTCGAAAGCGTCGAAACCGGCTTCCATGAAAATCTCCGATACCGTGGGATGGGCGTGAATCGTTTGGGCCACATCGAAGATCGTCCCTTCCATGTTTATCATCAGCACCGCTTCCGCTATCATGTCCGTCGCATGATCCGCCACGATCTGAACACCCAATACCTCGCCGTATTTTTTCTCCGACAATAACCGGATGAATCCGTCGATGTGTCCCTCGATCAACGCTTTACTGTTGGCGGACAATGGGAATTCATTGACTTTGTAAGGGACATCGCGGTCCTTGATTTCCGCCTCCGTCAATCCTACCTGGGCAATTTCAGGATATGTATAGATATTTAACGGAGAGTTCTTGAAATCAAACGGTTTCTGTATTCCATTGATGACATTCACCGCGTGCAAACCCTGGGCCGACGCAATGTGCGCCAGGTTGCCCTTGCCGTTCACATCGCCTACAGCGAAGACATTATCGATGGATGTGCGCAAAAAACCATCCACTTTTATAAAACCGTCTTGCAGGTCGAATGGTTCAAGGGATTCGGGAACGACCGCCTCCCGCTCCGACGCGTTGATAATTTTATCGCAGGGGATATGACGGTCCGCCGCTAGCAGCTCTCCATCCTCGTAGCCAGTTATTTCATGAAGGTCAAAAATCTCGATTTTGGCCTTCTTGAACATTTTAGCTATGTAAGAAGATATTCTCAGATCCAATCTCGGAACCAGAATCTGTTCCGGTACCGCCAGCTTCACCTCGATACCCGCCAGATTGAAAAACTGGGCAAGCTCGAGGGCGTGCGGGCCGTTACCCACCACCACCGGCTTCTCCGGCAACACTTCCATTGTCAGAAAATTCTCGATCCCTGTCACCAATTCCTCGGGTACCGGAAGATTGAGACCCAACGGCCGCGATCCGGTGGCGATGATGATATGTTTGGCGTCCAACAAACGGTTGGCCACACTGACAGAGCCGCGCCCATTGATAATGGCGACACCATCCACTATCTCGACTCCGTTTTTCTTCAATAAATAGCCGATCCCCCCGGTCAACCGTTGAACAATTTTCACCGACCGTTTAACCGCCGTCTGCCAGTTGAACGACAATTTATCGATATCGATGCCGTCCACTCCGAACGCGGCGGCCTCTTTTGTCAAATGAAATCGTTTGGCGCTCTCAAGGAGCGATTTGGTGGGAACGCATCCCCAATTCAAGCACATCCCCCCGATACTGGCCTTCTCCACCAGGGCGGTTTTTAATCCGCTTTGACCGGCCCGGATAGCCGACACATAACCTCCTGGCCCCGCTCCGATAATTACTACGTCATAAGACATATTTTCCTCCTCATTTTCCTGCTTCCATTCTGGTACATCAAACTAAAAGAAGCGACGCCGGGTCCTTCAAGAAGCCCATAATTGTCAGCAAAAACCGCGCGGCTTCCCCACCATCCACAATCCGGTGATCCACCGATAGAGACAGCGGCAAGACATTCCCCACCACGATGTTTTGATCTTTCACCACCGGAACCGACATAATACGGCCGATGCCCAGGATGCCGGCTTGCGGATAATTGATGACCGGGACGCCGAATGTACCGGCGATGGATCCGTAGTTGGTGAGGGTGAATGTTCCGTCCTTGATATCTTCCAGTGTCAGTTTTCGTTCCCTGGCTTTGCCGACAATCTCCACCACTTTCTGGGCCAATTGCCGGATCGTCAACCGGTCCGCGTCCCGTATCACAGGGACCACCAAACCGTCGTCCGTATCCACAGCGATTCCTATATT
>JAHELQ010000198.1 GCA_024644125.1 Candidatus Aminicenantota bacterium
TTGCTGGCCTTTGGAGCGAACCTATAGGCAGGATGAGCTAATCGACGCCATCATCAGCGAACCGCCCACAGCAGGCGTTTGTCATGTCGTCGCCTATCGAGGATATCATCGTTGGGAGCAATGTTACGAATCGTTACCTTTGCCCCCTGCGCATCACCAGCCGATTAAAAACAACGGAGTCTATTTGATAACCGGTGATTTAAACGGAATTGGAACGGAGTTTGCCTCTTTTATCATTGGGGCTTCTCCGGCGCGATTGGTATTTTTGAGCAGATCGCCGTTCCCGCCTAAAAATGAATGGCAAGCCTGGATTTGTGACAATGACGAGAACAATCCCGTTGGTTCCAGCATCAAACGTTTGCTGGAGCTGGAAGAATCCGGGGCCGATATCATGGTTCTCCAGGCGGATGTGTCGAATCTTCCTGAAATGCTGAAGGTCAAAGAATTGATACAAACAGAATTCGGACCGGTCAATGGTATTATTCATGCCGCCGGGGACAGGAACGAGGAGGCGATTCACGAGCTGAGTGTTGAATCGGCGCAGGAGGCGGCTTTCGCAAAAGTCAAGGGTACATTGGTGCTGGATACCGTGTTTGGCGAAGAACCGCTGGATTTCTGGATTCTTTGCTCATCGCTCAGCGCTATAATGCCTTCGGGCGGACAGGTTTCCGCTTGTGCCGCCAACGCGTTCCTGGATGCTTTTGCCAATTATAAGCGGTTCTTCCAGGGTAAGTCCGTCATGTCCGTCAATTGGACCATATGGAAAGAATTAGCTGGAAACCAGTTCGATGGTATCACGGCCCCTGTCGCCGGAGAGGCGTTTCTCCGCCTTTTGGCCAATCCCTATCCAAATGTCGTTGTTGTCGAGGAAGATCTGGAAAAACGACTGGAAAAATGGTATCGTCAACCGGTTGATACACCGGTGTGCGATGAACCGTACGCCGATCTTCCGGCAACTCCTCAACGGCCTGAAATAAGCGCTATATATTGTCCCCCCAATACTGAATTTGAAAAACGATGCGTTGTTATTTGGCGGAATTTCTTTGGTTTTAAGGAGATTGGCATACATGATCGCTTCTTCGAGCTTGGTGGAGATTCCCTCAAAGCGATTCAATTGGTTACAGCTCTCAAAAAAAACGGTATTCAGCTCACTATCCAACAATTACTTCTGGAACAAACAATAGAAGGCGTTTGCCGTTTATTGGACGCGGCTGAAAAATCTAATTCATCGGAGCATTCTCTCGGTATAGCGCCCGGCGAGTGCGTCAGGTGGGATGAAAAAGATCGCGGCACTCTGGAAAGGGTGATCGCAAGCAATATCGACTTGGAAAAGATCATTCTGCGTGAACCGGTGGAAAAAACATACAATCTTTCGCCGATTCAGAAAATAGCGATGTCGGGATCGCTGGACGCCATTGCTGGAAACGTCATATATTTTGAACACAGTTTTAGTTGTCCAGAAGGCCTGGAGGCTATCGCGCAACTCGTTACCCGCCTGGTGAATATGCATGCCCTCATGCGCTCCGTTGTCGCTACGAAGGAGCCAGGATACTGTGTCAGGCAATATTCACCGGGCGCTATTTCAGCGGAGCATCTACCGTTCTTTGATATATCTGCGTATTCGAGCGCTGTCCGGCGGAAAATCGAAGACGATGCCTGGGAAATGTTGAGCCGGCCCTTCTATGTCATCGATGGATTGCTGCACCGAGTTCTGGTGTTTAGATTGTCGCAGCACACGTTCAGCCTGGTGATATCTTTCAATCATCTCATTTTTGACGGAGAAGGAGTTGGCCTGTTAAAGCGGAGTATTGACACGGAGCTTAGGGGTGTACGCCAATCGGTGGACCAGGAATACTCAGACTATGTTCAATTCTGGCAAGAGCGGGATGTCCATCCAGGAAATATCGACCTGTACTTTGATGCGTCCGGGTTTTCGGCATTGGTTCAAGAATTTAAATCCAATATCACTGCTGGAATAATGAATATGGATGGGTTCGAATTAGATCTATCCGGCATGTCTGATGAAGTGAAACATGATTACCACGACTGGTTGCTCCTGGGCTGCGGAGTCTTCTTATGCAAACTTTTGCGGGTACCGGCGGTCCCGTTTCTTTTCGTTTCCCATGGCCGCCGTTATAAAGATGCTGATTTTTCAGGAATTGTCGGGGATTTCCATGATTATATCCCAATCGTGGTGAGAGCCGGAGATGAAACAAAACCCCATGATTTTATCAAGCGTGTAAAAGAGTACCGGCAAATGATCCGGGACAATACTGTCAATTTCTCAAATCTATTCTCCAGAGGATTCTTTTCCGATTTTACGGCTGTGGACATGGCGGCGCCATTTGTGTTCAATTCACTTATCGGTTCATACCACCATTTTATTGATCAGAATACCGATGTTCGGAACCAGGTCGTCTTGCAGGAGAAATCTTCATCTTTGTTGTTCCGTTTCGCGGTCCTCGAGGATTTTTCTTCCGGGCGCCTATGGATTTCCTATTCCCAAAATTCAACTTTTAACAGCGCCGAGATCCGGGACAACCTGAAAGAGTTGATATTATTTTTGCTTAATTAATCGATTGTGCCATCATGCGCGATTGTTTTTGAGGTGCGTGCTGCAAAATAGTGGTAAAAAAAATAATGATTGGTTATAATGTGAACTAAAACAAATTACGGAGGATGCAAACCAAATGAATCGTACCTACAAAACCGGATAATTGGCTTAAACGTATATTGGCAAACGTGAATTCAAAACGCAATCGAAATGGAGGCGCGAATCGACATGAGATACGATCGTTCAAAAGTAAAAGGAATTTTTTTTCGGACTATACTACTCATAGGAATATTATCCATGGCCGCTGGTATTGCGGCGGCGGAGGATGACGGCGGACCGTTTCCACCCGCCAAACGTTATAAGGCAATCCCCACGGAACTTGAAATCAAAGTGGACGGTCATCTCACGGAGGAGGTGTGGCGGAAGGCGGAGGTCATTGATTTGCCCTTCGAATGGTTCCCCGGCGACAATATCCCGGCTCCGGTGAAAACCGAATGCCTGGTTGTCTATAGCCATAGCCGGCTATATGTGGCGTTTCGCTGCTTTGACCCGGAGCCGGAAAATATTCGCGCCCACCTAATGGATCGGGATTCAGTCGATACACTGGTGTCCGACGATCATGTAAGTTTCATGATCGATCCCTTCAACGATGAACGGCGGGGCTTTCAATTCCGCGTCAATCCACTGGGCGCCCAGGCTGACGCCATTTATAGCGAATTGGAGGGTTACGAGGACTTTTCGTGGGATGCTATCTGGGACGCCGCCGGCAGGATCACCTCCGAAGGGTATGTATTGGAGGTGGCGATCCCGTTCAACCAGTTACGCTTCCCGGTCGGGACCGATATAAAAACATGGGGATTCTCCATCGGACGCTCCTACCCGCGGAATGTACGGCACCGGATGACTTCGCATATACGGGACCGCAATATCGCCTGCGTTCTCTGTCAGGCCAATAAGCTTGAGGGCTTCGCCAATATTTCCCCCGGCAAAAATCTCGAATTCGGGCCCACCGTCACCATGAACCGCACAGACCAACGGGATGAGTTTCCCAATGGAGAAATAATCGGCGGCAGCGTGAAACTGGAACCGGGAATCTCCGCCCGGTGGGGCATTACTCCGAATGTGCAATTGAACGCCACCGTCAATCCGGATTTTTCCCAGATCGAAGCGGATGCGGCGCAATTGGACATCAACAAACGATTCGCCCTTCAATTCGCCGAGAAACGCCCCTTCTTCCTGGAAGGCGCCGATTTTTTCCTCACTCCGCTAGAGGCGGTGTTCACCCGCACTGTGTGCGATCCCCGCTGGGGCGCCAAATTGACCGGTAAACTGGGACAAAACGCCGTGGGCTTCTTCGCCACCATGGACCGGTACAACAATTTGATTTTTCCATCCAACCAATATTCATTATCCACATCCTTGGCGCAGGATATCTTCGGCGGAGTGTTCCGCTACCGCCGCGACGTGGGCAGAGGTTCCACTCTCGGAGTTCTTTACACCGGCAGGATGGGGGACGAGTATCACAATCACGTGATCGGAGCGGACGCCTTCTTCCGGCTGTCCAACAAAAAGAATATCAACATCCAGTTTCTTCATTCCAACACCGCCTATCCCGGCGCAATCGCCTCCGAGTTTGGACAACCGGACGGGGATTTTGACGGCAATGCCTTTAAATTCGATTTTATGCATGTGGGGCGTGATGTGGTGTATGGATTTGAGTACGCCGACCTGGGTGAGAATTTCCGGGCAGATTCCGGCTTTATTCCGCGAGTGGATTTCAGACGGATGAGGGGATTTGTGCAGCCCATCCTCTGGGGGAAAAAGGGGGGATGGTATGATCGCCTCTCATTTTTTGTCCAGGGAGAGCGGGTTACGGACCGCCAGGGGACTCTCACAGACAGCAATGTGCAATTTTCCATCAATTACCATGGGCCTCTCCAAAGTCTCGGTTTGTTGCGCTATGAAATTCGCAAAGAATTGTACGCCGGCCAGGAATATGATCTAAAGGACGCCAGCGTCTTTTTTGAAATTCAACCACTTGGCGGGTTCCGATGTTATCTTTGGGGCCAAATCGGCGACCAGATAGACTACTCCAATGTGAGGGCCGGGGACACAGTGGTCCTGAATCCCGGATTTGAATGGGGGATCGGAAAACATTTGAACTTTAACATCAATCATCTGTACGAGCGCCTGGGATTGGCCGGTGACCGGATCTACACCGCCAATCTCACCCAGGGACGCATTATGTACAATTTTAATGTCAGGACATTTATCCGGGCCATCCTCCAATACACGGACATCCAGCGCAACACCAACCTATACGGTTTTTCGGTTGATCCGTCTACCCGCGCCCTATTCATGCAGTTTTTGTTCTCCTACAAACTCAATCCGCAGACGGTTCTGTTTTTAGGATACTCAGACAACCAGATGGGATTTCAAGGCATCGATCTCACCCGAAAAGATAGGACGTTCTTCCTGAAAATCGGTTACGCGTTGGTCTTATAAAGATTAGACATGGGCGCCGGAAATTCCGGCGCCCGGCAACGGGATAATTAACAAAAACAGCTTTCGTCAAGTGTTAGGCAAAGGGGCGTCTGAGAGATGCATTCGTTCGCGATGGTCGGTCCGGCGAAATTAGGCAGGGTTTCAGGGCTGAGGGAAGAGATGGTACTTTTACGTAATGATAATTTTTTGGTGATTTTTTTTTGTTTCACGGTTTCTCCTTATATTATAATTATAATCAAAAGATATATGAGCGCAACACCAGGAGAATATGGGCGCGCGTTTGCGCGCCCTTCAATGAATTTGGTATCAGGGTTGAGGGGGGACAAGGCCATACAATTGCGCAAGTCCCATCGGATTGGAGCAGAAAAAATGCAAATGCGTAAGTTCCAGCTCATTATTCTGTTTGATCCGCAAATCATACATTGCCACTCCATCGATGTCCAACAGTAGGTCGTTGGTGGGGCGATCGTAATATTTAAGATCCAAACGAGTGGTCACTCTCATAAAATCATTGTCGATAGCTTTCTCCAGGGGATTTAGTATCTCTATCACTTTCTTGCTGCCTTCAACCAGAAATCCTTTCCAATGCGCACGGTCAAATTGCGGATACGGCGGAACTCCGAAATAGGCGATGGATTGAAAATCATCGCTATAGTAGTCATCCAACTTGCAGATGGTCTCGGCGTCGTGGGCATTATGATTGTAACATTCGTAATAGGCGTGCATAAAATCTTCAATCTTTTTGTAATTGAAATTTTGTTTTGCGCTCATTCAGTTTACTCCTTATTTTTATAGTTCTACCTATTCTATACTGAAAAATCTGTTAATTGTTTAGTTCCCATCCATTGCCGCCGCAAAGCGTTTGATCTCCCCTTCGTCGATTTTATATACGCTTTCGGTCACTCCGGCAACCTTTTGAACGATTTTCCGTTCGAGAAAATTCATCCGTTCAAAATTGAAAGCCCCCCCGAAAATGCCTGTGGCAGAAGCATGCTTGCGCAATTCCTCAGGAAAGGCGTTCTCAAATTGCTGCTGCGCCTGTTTTTCCTCCATGCAACACACATAGAGGCCGGTCCGCTTCTCCAGCAAAACATCTACATTTTTTTCAATAAACTTTCTCACCTGCGATTGTATTTTACCCATATGGATGGAACCGCCGAGAATCACCGTATCGAAGGCCGATAGGTCCGGTTTCCCGTTCTTTTTCAAGTTAACCAGCGTCACCTCGCCCGATAAATTCTCTTTAAGCGTTTGAGCCGCCTCTTCCGTACATCCGTGCCTGGTACAATACGCAATTAAAATGTTCATCTTTATATCCTTAAGTCACAATTTTTCACTTTTTCCACCCCAATGTCAAGGGTGAAAGGCCCGCTTTTAATATTTTTGCATTGTTTTGGTATAATAAAAATGATAAGTATTGTATGATTTCTAGTAAGCATTATTGGAGCAAAAATGGGAAAAGGCATTTCACATAGTTTTGAAGATGAAACACCCGACGCTAAAGCGCTATGGTTTCAATCCCTACCACTCGAAGAACGCATGGATATGTTATGCATGTTCACCGATATGATCATCGAGGCCAATCCCCAAATCGCGGAGCACCGTATATTGCAATTGAAGGCTTTTGAAATTATCCCAACCGGATGAACCTTAATAAAAAGCTTTTTTAATAATTATTTTAATCCCCACCGGCAACCGGTTGGGCTGTGGAACGGGTATTCAGGAATTTCAGGCCTTCCAGAATCATGGATAGGGCTAAAATGATCAATACAACGGAGAGAATGCCCAACATCCAATTGGGTTGGTCCGCCAGTAAATATTTCTTCGCCAATAACACCAACGCGGTGATGGTGGTGATCAACATGAAGACCGTAGCCCAGACTGTGTAGACAATGGGTTTACCTTTGGAGTAGAGATAAGCGGTGACAATGATCAACACCAGCGCCGCCACCAATTGATTGGCGGAACCGAACACCGGCCATACCGCTTTCCACTCGCCGGAAATTCCCAGCCAGAAGGCCGGGATAATCGGCAGCAACGTTACCGCGAACTTGTTGTTCCTCACTTTTGGCAGCGATTCGCCGAACATTTCGACGGTCAGGAATCGCCCCAACCGGACCGACGTATCGAGAGTCGTCATGATGAAGATGTTGATGATCGTCGCTCCGATCAAGGCTCCCAATTTGGATCCGAAAATAAACGCCGTCAATTTTCCAAATCCCTGCCCGTAAACATTCAATGGAGTGGAGGCGCCCAACAAGTCGTGCAAACCTCCGACTCCAGTCCATGCCAATGCTCCGCCGGCAATGATAACTGAGATGATACCGATCACAGTCTCCGCCAGCATGCCTCCGAACGCCACCGGCAACGCGTCTTTTTCTTTTCTCAATTGTTTGGATGTGGTACCGCTGGCTACAATACTATGAAAACCGGATACCGCGCCGCATGCGATAATGATGAATAAAAACGGCATCATCGGCCCCTGTTTGTCATGGACAAACGTAGTAAACGCGGGCGCGTTCATCGGCGGATGAATGATAAAAATTCCAGCCAACGCCAACACCACGCCGATAATCAGTACCCAACTGGAAATATAATCTCGAGGTTGCAACAATATCCAGACCGGCGTAACCGACGCCGCGAACGCGTACATCATCAGCATCGCGAACCAAAACCCATAATTTGGAAACGTCACCGGCAGGGCGAATCCCAGCCAGATCAATCCAGCCAACCCAACTATCGCAAATATCGTCAATACTGGAAGCGGTAGCGCCTGTCTCTTTTGCATCACTCCAAAACCGATTGCCAGCGGAATCAATAAAAAAGTAGGTAGGACAATCTCCGGCATCGTCACCATGATACGGGCTGCGAATGCCGCGAAGACCGCGATAACCAATACCAATGCCAATAAGACAAACAAGAGAAATAAAAAACGCGCCCTACGGCTGACATATTCATCCGCCGCATCGGGAATCGATGCTCCTTTGCGTTTGACCGAAATCATGAGGGACAGGTAATCATGAACAGCCCCGATAAACACGCCGCCGATCAATAACCACAACACCGCCGGCCCCCAACCGAACGCCGCCACCGCGATAATCGGTCCCACGATCGGCCCCGCGCCTGCGATGGACGAAAAATGGTGCCCAAAAAGCACCAACTTCGGCGCCGGCGAATAATCCACTCCATCATTGATCGCGTTGGCCGGAGTCGCCTCCCGGTCAAGCGGCGCCATCAATCTATCTTGAATCCTTTTCTTTCCATACCAATAATAAGCGACAGCTACCCAGACAATCGAAAACACTAGAATGATAACACTATTCATGAATTACTCCTGAAGACTATACTTTAGCCCCATCAAACAAAAAAATCAAGACCACTCTCCAGAATCCCCCACTTAATTTTTTTTCCAACCTCTGCTACTTACTGTCTTTTCTCCTCCTATTTTGCCTTGAGCAGGCCACTAACTCCAATTGAAGCAAAACGATCGGGTGTTATAAAAGTTGTTGAACAACTTTACAAAGTATAATAAGGCTTAAGAGAAAATAATACCTTAAGTTAGTACCATTCGTACCTGTCCCCATCACCTCTCCTCCCCATTCCCGAAGATCCGTTCGAATTCTGCGCCGCCCCGGTGAGATGCGCGATTTTTCGTTGAACGGCAATATGGGAACCTGGCGTGCATCCGCCCGGTAAACCGCGGATGGCGGGATC
>JAHELQ010000727.1 GCA_024644125.1 Candidatus Aminicenantota bacterium
TGGCCCGCCACGACGTCAGTCTCGTCAATTTTGTCCCCTCCATGTTCCATGTGTTCCTGGACACGCTGACAGCGGAAGAGATACGGGCGCTAAAACCGCTGCGCTATATTCTGTTGGGGGTGGAGGCGATTCGCGGCGAAACAGTGCGCCAATACCGCCGGCTGGGCCTGGATGCGCGTCTGGAGAATGTGTACGGCCCCTCCGAAGCCACGGTTTATTCCACCGCCTACAACCTGGACCGCATGCGGCGTCCATTGGAGCAATCGGTCCCCATCGGCAATCCTGTCAAGAACTTCATGATCTTTATTTTGGGACAGGACGGCGCTTTACGGGGCCCCGGTCAATTGGGGGAATTGTGCGTGGCTGGAGCCGGTTTGGCCCATGGTTATCTCAACCGCCCGGACATGACCGCCGAAAAATTCGTTGAGCATCCGTCGCTTCCGGGGCTGAGGCTCTATCGCACCGGAGACGCCGCCCGCTGGCGGGAAGACGGCGCGCTGGAATTCCTGGGCCGAATGGACCGGCAGGTTAAGATCAGAGGCTTCCGTATCGAACCCGGCGAAATCGAGAATGTGTTGTTGGAGCTGCCGGGGGTGAAGGACGCGGCTATACGGGTGGATGGCGTCGGCGACGATCTAACGCTGTCCGCCTTTGTAATGGCCCCCGGAGTGTCGCTCCTGGAGTTGCGGGGTCGGTTGGCGCGGCAATTGCCTTCCTACATGGTTCCCTCGGTCTTTATGGCCCTACCCGCCATCCCCCGCAACGCCTCCGGCAAGATAGACCGCCGCTCGCTGCCGGCGGTGAACGTCGCCCCCCCACAGGACTTTGAACCCCCGCGGGGCGTCACCGAGATCCGGTTGGCAGTTCTTTGGAGCCGGGTGTTGGGGGTGGAGCTCGGCGGCGTGGGGCGCGCCAGTGATTTTATGGATTTCGGCGGCCAATCGCTGAAAGCCATCTCCCTGGCCTCCCAGGTCAAAAAGGAGTTCGGCCTATCCGTGTCGCCGGCCCATGTCCTGGAATATTCAACCATCAAAGCGTTCGCTGCTTTCCTTGGCGGACGGCGACACCGCGGTGACGGCGGCGTGCCTATATTCGAAAAAATGGATTCCTACCCCCTGTCGCCGGAACAGGAACGGCTCTATTTCCTCTGGACGATGGACCGGCATTCCACCGCCTACAACATGACCGCCCACTTCCTGACGTGGGGGCCATTGGAGCCCCGTGAGCTCCAGCGGACGTTGACCCGGTTGGCCGACGGTCACGCTGCGTTGCGCGCCTATGTTGTCGAAGCCGAAGAGGGCCCGCGGCAACGGGCGGCGGCAATCCTCCCGGACCCTGGCTGCGATTTTTCCATCCTGAACCGGGAACCCGCCACTTTCGCCGTCCCCTTCGATCTTCGGCGCCCCCCGTTGTGGCGGGTGGGGCTGGAACCAGTGGGACCGGACTTTCACCGGTTGTGGATCGACATGCACCATATCATCGCCGACGGCTTGTCTGTGGAGCTCTTGTTCCGGGACTTGACGGCGTTATTGACGGGTGGATCCCCGACCACCGCCAAACGGCAGTATTTCGACTATTGTTTGTGGCGCCGTCAATTCGTCTCTTCCGCCCCTTATGATCGGCAACGGGAATTCTGGCTGGCCCGGTTCGAGGACCCGGTTCCGACTCTGGATTTGCCGGTGGATTTTCCGCGGCCCGTGCAGCCGTCAAACTCCGCCGGATTTACGGCCCTACAATTGACGGAATCCCTGTCCCTACGGTTGCGGGATCTGGCCGTTCGTCGCAAGACCACGCTCTACGCTGTATTGTTGTCGGTTTATTACGTATTGCTGGCCAAACTCAGCGGCAATGAGGACGTTGTGGTGGGCGGCGTGGTGGACGGCCGGCCGGACATCTCCTTTGAAGGAGTGGTCGGCATGTTCGTCAACACCCAGGCGTTGCGCTGTTTTCCCATTGGCGAGTTGCGCTTCGATGAATTTTTGTCACAGGTGGCCCGCCACATCAGCGACGCCCTCCAACACCGGGATTTCCCTTTCGAGGGATTAGCCAGGCTCAAGGGGGCTGGCCGCCATACCCGCCTCAATCCCATGTTCGACGCAGCGTTGACATTGATGCCCTCCCCCCGGTTGGACCTACAGGTGGGAGATCTGCACCTGCGGGAAGAGTGGTCGCGGCCCGAAGCTGCCAAATTCGACCTCGCGTTCCAATTCCAATGGCACGGCCGCCGCCTGGAACTGGCGGTGGAATACAGGTCTGATCTTTGGGTGGAGGCGACCATTCGTCGGTTCGCCGCCGGTTATTATATTGCCGCCGCCGAAGCAGTGGTGGAGCGACCGGACATATTGTTGAAAGATATCGATATATTGTCCCGTCGCGAAAAAGAGGAACTTTTAGCTTC
>JAHELQ010000728.1 GCA_024644125.1 Candidatus Aminicenantota bacterium
GGAACCGCCAACGCGATTCGCGACGGGAAATTGTTCTTGATGGTACCGGTTATGACGTCGATGGAGGGCCGCTGAGTTGCCAGGATAAGGTGGATACCGACCGCCCGGGCTTTTTGCGCGATCCGGGCTACGCTTTCCTCGATTTCCCGGGACGACTCCATCATCAGATCGGCGAATTCGTCGATGATGATGACGATATACGAGAGCGGTTCTGTATCTTGCAATTTCTCCAACAGCTCGTCTTCAGCCTGTTTCATCAATTCCAGTTTTTTATTGAATTGCTCGATATTCCGGACTTGCATGGCGGCCAGTTTTTTGTACCGTTGCTCCATTTCGAAGACGCACCAATCCAGGGCATTCTTGGCTAGTTTCATATCCACCACGACCGGAACCAATAGATGGGGCAACGAGCCATAAATCGCCAACTCCACCCGTTTGGGATCGATCAATATTAGTTTCACTTCATCAGGGGAGGATTTGTATAGAATACTCAAAATAATGGTATGGATCGCCACACTTTTACCGCTGCCGGTAGCGCCGGCGACGATAAGATGGGGCATCTCTCTGAGATCAGTGATAAAAATCTCCCCGTTTTTGGATTTCCCCAGACCAATAGTCAAGGGCGAACTGGCTTTTTGATATTCTTGCGATTCCAGCACTTCGCGCAGATGGATGATCTCCCTCTTCTTGTTGGGAATTTCAATGCCGATGGCCTTTTTCCCCAAAATTCTCTCGATTCGGACATATTGGGCCCTGGCAACTAGCGCCAGGTCTTCGGATAGATTGGTCACATCTTTGACCTTGACCCCAACGTCAGGAACAAACTCATAGGTGGTGATAACAGGCCCGGGAGTGTATTCCATGATTTTGCCGCTGATTTTGAACTCACTCAAACGCCCGGCAAGATCACGCTTTTTTTCTTCCAATTCCTCAAAATCAATCTGGCTTTTTTTAGTGGGGGCGTCCAGATAACTCAACGGCGGCGGCTGGTAACGCCCAGCCACGCCGCTAACCTCTTTGAAGTCCGCGAATAAAAATGATTCTTCAGGGATTTTACTGGGTTCTCTTGCCACCTGTTTTTTTTCTTTCAGCGGAAGTTCCGGTAGAATTTCGCCGGTGTCGCTTTTTAACTTCTTCTCCTTGCGGGATTTCTGTCCCCCATCGGTTTCCGCCGCGTATTTATCCTGAATTTTTTTGATTCTCCGCTTCTTCCGGTACTTTTCCAACTGGGCTTGCAGGATTTTGTTCGACCAGTGATACAATTTCACCATTCCCGCAGTCGCGAAGAGCATGAAGTTCCGCATCGACAATTTAGCGATCAATATCAGAGCGATGATCATCAGCATCAAAAACAACAGCATGGCAAACGACGATTTGATTTCATCCTGGAAAAATTGGTTGATAAAGTATCCGAAGATACCGCCGGTCTTTATCTTCGCTCCGTCCACCACCGAATCGGGATTCACATTGGCAAGAAACGCCGAGAAAGAGATCAGGAAAAGAAAATACCCGGAGCTTTTGGTGTATATGTTTTTAATCCGTTTGTTAATTAAAAAATAACTGGTTATGAACAATAGAAAAAAAACAACGACATAAGAGCCATACCCAAACAAATTGACCAGCAAGGCCGATAATTCGGCTCCCAGCTTCCCTCCGTAATTGGTGACATTCTTGTCCAGGGAAGAATGGAAGAAGCTGGGATCGTACGGCGTATGACTGACGACACTGAATATCAGGAAGATCGACACAAACATGAGAAGAATGCCGATGATCTCGTTTTTCAGAGAAAGTTCATTTGTTTGTACTGTAGCTTTGCTTTCCTTTTTCATTCCCTAAAAGTATAAATACCATCCACTTTTTTGTCAAGGAACAGGCAAATTAAAAAAAACTACTCGATCGTCTCTTTATAAATAATATTCCGCCGACGCAGTCCCTCCAGCATATACTGAACCGCGACCTCTTCTTTTCCCACCAATTCCGGAGGGAACACTCCGTGGCCGTCGAATACGCCTTCGCCCACCATTCTCAATGCGACCGTGGCTGTATATCCGGTGGTGCGCGCCATCGACGGAATCTTCGCCTCAGTATCGAACCGGTCCAAAAGGTTATAGGTGTAGCGCCGGTTTTGGCCGTCTTTTTTACCTTCCACCATCACCCGCATCACCGTGACATCCTCTTCCCCTTCCTTCATATGCCATTTAGGAAAAAGAATTTTCGCGGTGAAGTCCAGAGGACTGATCATCGAGCCGTTGATATCGATCGCTTCTTTACTAAAAAAACCAGTCTCCCTTAGCACCATTATTTTTTCCACATGCCCGGGGTAACGCATGGTTTTTTCCTTCATGTTGATCCCGTCGATCGTATCGATAAGAGTGCGCAAGCCGTCGCTGTTAA
>JAHELQ010000729.1 GCA_024644125.1 Candidatus Aminicenantota bacterium
AAAAGGCTTGCGCACTTTTTTTTGGTTTCAATCAATGACAATAACTGAACAAGGCACTCCTCACCTTCCCCTAGGAGCCTGTCGGAAAACTTTTTTATAGATAAGTACAAGATTCATTTTTAGTAATTTGTTATAATATAGTATGTCAGATCGAAAAACATTCCTTGATTATACTCCGGACCAGAAGTATTTGTTCCCTCAAGATGTACGTGATTGGTTGAATCCGGACGACCTGAGTTACTTTATTGTCGATGTGGTTGCCGAGCTTGATCTCAGTGCTCTCTATGAGAGTTATGATGGCAGTAAGGGGGGGCGGCCGGCCTATGATCCGCGCATGATGGTTGCCCTTATTTTTTACGCTTACTGCACCGGCATTTACAGTTCCCGCAAAATTGAAGAGGCGACCTACTCTAGCGTCCCTTTTCGCATAGTAACCGGTTGCGCTCATCCTGATCACGACACGATTTGCTCTTTTCGAAAACGTCATCAGGCGGCATTCAAGCAGATATTTTCACAAATTCTCCACCTGTGTTTCAAGGCCGGTTTGGTTAAACTTGGTCATATATCGATAGATGGGAGTAAAATCAAAGCCAATGCGTCCAAGCATAAGGCGATGAGTTATAGTCGCATGAAAAAAGAGATAGACAGAATTGAATTAGAAATTCAAAAGATATTGGCCGAAGCGGATCGTATCGATTCTGAAGAAGATAAAATCTATGGCAAGAACAAGAGTTATCGAGATCAGATTCCAGAAGAGCTCCGTCGGCGTGATACGCGATTGAAAAAGATAAGAGAAGCGAAAGCGCAATTAGAGGCAGAAGCTCGTGAAGCCGCCCGGAAAGAGGAATTAGAGCGTAAACAAAAAGATGAAGCTTCAAAAGAAGCAGGTGAAAAGAAAGGTAAATCGAAGTCGAAAACCAAAGGTGTATCAGAAGATCCATCTTCCAAAGCCCAATACAATTTTACCGACCCAGAATCCCGAATCATGTTGCATAGCAGTAGTAAGTCCTTTGAGCAGAGTTACAACTGCCAGGTCGCCGTAGATTCGGAAGCTCAGGTGATCGTATCGAACCGAACGAGCCAGAAGGCCAACGATAAGAAAGAGCTGAAACCTTTGGTAGAAAACATTAAAGCCCACTGTGGCAATAAAGTTCCCCGCAAGATTAGCGGGGATGCGGGTTATTACAGTGATGAAAATATAAAGTATCTCGAAGAGAATAATATTGACGGCTATGTGGCCACCGGCCGCCTCAAACATAACGAAATGATCTCCCCCTGCCCCCGCGGTCGTATTCCGCGGAATGCGACGCCGAAAGAAAGGATGGCGCGGAAGCTTCGCACCCAAAAAGGTCAAAAGATTTACTCTGCCCGAAAATACATCGCCGAACCGGTATTCGGTCAGATAAAAGGAGCCCGAGGCTTTCGACAATTTCTTCTCAGGGGCTATGAGAGTGTGCAAGCTGAATGGGACCTGATATGTACAACCCATAATGTTTTGAAGTTGTTTCGAAGCGGCTTCAACTTCTCCCACTCATAATAGAGGAGAAATATCCTCTTTTGAGTTCCAATTTGGAAATAATCTTCTGAATTTTTGAGCAGGAATTCAAAACGGCATCAAATTTTGATTTATTTTTTGATAAAGAAAAATATTTGTTTTAAAAATCAATTTGAAATCAGGTTGGCCGACAGGCTCCTAGAACAACATAGTCAATATAATTAAAATTATAAATCAACTTCTTACCCAGACTCGAAGCCGCGGGTCCACCAAGTATAATGACTTTTTCAGGTTTAATATCGGATAATTTTTTTAAGGCCAAAATTATTTTCGGAAGAACCGAATCCCAAATAGAGATACCAATAACATTCTCTTCGATTTTATTTAAATAATTAAAAAAAGAATCGGGGGTGGCATCAATTGGTTCTAGATCTATATTCATATCGAATATTTTAACTTCATATTCATATTTCCTTAGATATGTTGCAATCGATAGGACTCCTTGCGGTGCGCCAAACAAGTTTTTATCAGACGATGGTAAGCAACAGTTCACTAAGGCTATAGATTGCATTAGCAACCATTTTTGTTAATATTCTTTTTGTCAGCTAAACAGACTACTCTTTCGTTTTGGTATTCATTGTGAACCGTATAGTCATAGCAAGGAAGGCCAAACAAGCTTATTTTTTGTCTCATCTCTGGAGTGAGAGTCCTAACTCCTATTAAAATAAGTCTTTTTTTTAAATCATTGCAATCAAATTTTCCTTCACCGCTCATTCTTCTTCTCCTCATTAAAACCTAATTAGTCAGACAATATGCATTCCTTCACAAATAACTCAGATACGTCCCTCTTAAGTTACATTCTAAGGTTACTTGCTATTTTTCTTTTATTGAAATTCA
>JAHELQ010000730.1 GCA_024644125.1 Candidatus Aminicenantota bacterium
CTTTTGCGGGCGGCCTTCGTCAAGGAGGCGGGCGGGAATTATTTGTTGGTGGATATGCACCATATCGTTGCCGACGGCGTTTCGCACGAAGTGTTGGTGCGGGATTTTCAGTCATTCTACGACGGTGTGGAAGTTGCGCCTGCCATGATCCAGTACAGGGATTATTGTGTGTGGTTGCAAGAGGAAATCCAGGGCGGAGGTTTTGCGGAGCAGCGGGAGTTCTGGCTCCGGCAATTTGACACCGGCGTTCCGGTATTGGCGTTGCCCACAGATTTTCCCAGGCCGCCGGTTCAGAGTTTCGCCGGCCGCACGCTTGGATTCAAACTTTCGGAGACTGGCACCAACAATCTTTACGAATTGGCGCGCAACAATGATGCGACCCTGTATATGGCGCTTTTGGCGATTTTTTCGTTGATGTTGTCACGCCTTTCCAATCAAGATGATCTGGTGGTCGGTACTCCGGCTGCGGGCCGCGGTAACGCGGATCTGGAAGTCGTCATCGGCGTGTTTATCAATATGCTGCCGATGCATTGCAAAATCCAGGGGGAGCAGACATTCGCGGGATATCTGAAGCAAATTCGCGAGCTCTCCCTCGCTGCGTTTGATCATCAAGACTACCCCTTCGACCTATTGGTGGATCATCTGGATTTGCAAAGGGACACCAGCCGGAATCCCGTGTTTGACGCAGTGTTGATGGTGCAGAATTTCTACCGCCGGAAGGACGGCGTGGATGACGGCTTGCTCCGCGTGGAGCACGGCACATCCAAATTCGATATTACGATGTATGTCGAAGAGGGGGACAGGCACCTGTCCGTATCCTTCGAATACTGCTCGCAATTATTCAAAGATGAAACCATCGGTCGGTTCGCCGGGTATTTCCGGGAAATCGTCGCCACTGTGTGCCGGGAACCAGACGCTCTGATGAGCGAGATCTCCATTCTGCCTGAGCATGAGCGGCGGCTCGTTATGGAAGAGTTCAATCGAAGCGGAGGAGATTTTCCCCGTGACGCGTCGGTGTTTGATTTGTTCAGCCGGCGAGCGGAAGACGCTCCTCACCGTGTAGCATTGGTATTCGAGCGGCAATGGTTCACGTATGGCTGCCTCATGGAGATGGCCTTGAACATTGGCGCAGGTTTGTTGCAGTCAGGCTTCGTTGCCGGAGAAATCGCCGCACTCATTTTGGAACGCTCCGCTGAATTGATTGCCGCTATTTTGGGAGTGATGGCCGCCGGCGGCGCCTATCTATATATTGATTCGGTTTATCCCGACCGGCGTAAACGTTTTATGCTGGATGATAGCGTCGCGTCTGTGGCCATTTGTGATGAGAGCGAAGCAGGTTGCCTGCCATCCGGTTGCGAAATAGTTTCACCGGATATTGCCGGGATAAACGAAGTGCGGGTAGGATGGGGGGCGCAATCCATTTCTCCTGAATCCATCGTCTATGTTTCATATACATCCGGTTCCACCGGCAAACCCAAAGGCGTCATGATTCAGCACCGGTCGGTCGTAAATTTTATCCACGCCATTCGCGCTTACATTCCTATTGGACCCACAGACCGGGTACTGAGCCTGACCACCGCATCATTCGATATTTTTGTGCTGGAGACGTTGTTTCCCCTGGGAAGTGGCGCAATGGTTGTATTGGGCAATCGCCAGGAACAACTGGATATTCCTCTGGCTGTCCGGGCGTTGCTCTATCACAATATCACGTTACTGCAATTGACGCCCTCGCGCTTGCAGCTTTGGGTTTCCCATAACGAATCCGCGCCGGTACTGGGGCGTTTGAAATATTTGGTGGCTGGCGGGGAAGCGTTCCCTCAGGTTCTAGCTGACCGGCTTTTTCAATTGACGACGGCAAAGACTTATAATGTTTATGGCCCTACCGAAACGACGGTTTGGTCAACGATTTGCCCTGTTGTGCCGGGCGAGGTACTCACCATCGGCAGGCCGCTGTTGAACAACCGTGTGTACATTCTTGGCGATGCAGGCATGCCTCAGCCTATCGGAGTTCCCGGCGAATTGTATATTGCCGGAGACGGTCTTGCCCGCGGTTATGTGAACCGTCCCGAATTGACGGCCGGGCGGTTTGTCTCTTCCAATCACCTGGCAGAGGAAGTCCTCTACCGGACCGGAGACCTGGCCCGTTGGCTTCCCGAAGGCACGATCGAGTTCATCGGCAGAATCGACAATCAAGTGAAACTGCGCGGCTTTCGTATTGAATTGGGTGAGATTCAATCCTGTTTGACCAATCATCCCGAAATCCGCGACGCTGTGGTTCTGTTGAAGGAGACGCAAGGAGGTCCCGCTCTAGGAGCCTATCTGGCGGCGGACCGTGAATTTTCCGTGTCGCAGTTACGTCAATTCCTCGCACATTCCCTTCCTGAGTATATG
>JAHELQ010000199.1 GCA_024644125.1 Candidatus Aminicenantota bacterium
ATTGGGAATGGGGCTTTTCCGGGGCCAATCCTTCGAGCCATCTTTCGAAGTCCTGATGCAAACCCGATTCGTCATCGTTGATAAATACGCTTGCGGTAATGTGCATCGCGTTGCAAAGAAGAAGACCCTCCTGGATTTTGCTTTCCCGCAGGCATTCATCCACCTGGGGAGTGATATTGAGTAATTGCCGCCGGGAGTGTGTGTCGAACCACAATTCTTTCCGGTAACTTTTCATGGTCTCTCTCCTTATTGTTTTCTCACTAATGTCAAAAGTTTTTCAGGAAAAACGTTTGACAATACCTAATTAAATATCTTAACATTCCGGCAAAAAAAATTCCATCTCCATGAATTTTTAAAACTTTACCTTCAATGCCGTGAATGACCACCTGTTTCGGCGATCGCCTCTTCTCGATCCGCAAGTTGCAGACCTGATTCAAGGCAGCCTGAGATCTGGCTTCGGGATTCAGATCCCAGGCTTCAGGAATGAGAGAGTAGGATCGCTAGCTTCGAAGCATCGATTAAACACCCATATATCCATCTGAGCATAAGTAATCGAAATAGGTCCAACATCTAAGATCAATGCATGTACCGCTCGGATAAGCCATAATTCCTTCGCATGCTGTGTTGCGTAGAGCGCACCTTTATTCGCACCTGTTCCACATATCAGTGAGGTCTCTGCAATAGCAATTGTCATCGGGTAGAGATAATGTTGATTCAACCCAGATCACGCTTAATATCAGCAATAAAAAAAGTAGAATTGAAAAGCCAAATAACTTTTTCATATATTTCCCTCCTTGAAAATCCCTATTACTTGTTCATCTGTGAGTCTGGCATAGAATATTCCTTCATGTATGGCTTCCATCCAAATATAGGGTGAAACCTCCTTGTAATCGACATAGAATGTTTTATCAAGCTCTCCATTTGTATTGATCTTGTAAACCAGGCTTCTGTTAGTTGTTTTGTTTATTACAACTGGAAGATAGAAGTAGCCATTATCGGCATGATCGACGATGATTTTCGAAAAAAGTGGATATCTTCCTTTATTTTGCTCCTTTACCAACTCTTGAACGGATTTTTCATGATTTTCGAGCAGGTCCTTCGGGAGTATTTGGTAGCTCCGAGTATTTTTATTTCCAGCGACATCTAGCATAGTGGAAGAATTTTCAAAGTATAACAATAGGTGTTCGGGAAGGAGAAATGCGTTCATAAAGAATTGAGACAACTTATGCTGGTGCAGGTATTGCCTCTCGAATAGAAATGAATACACTTTTTTTGATTCGACTGGAATTTTTAAGATTGATTCCCCTCTCTGGTTTTTAGCCCTGATTTCAAGATCGTTTCCCGAAAAGAAGTAAATGTTCCCACTTTTATCAATGGTAGGTTTTCCCCAAAGTGCTTCGGTTTGATGGTAGTCATTGAGATACTTGCCCATTGAATCAAATACGATGATTTTTTGCGCCATTGCATCATTGACATATAGTTTGTTGTCCGGGCCGATATTGATGTAAATCATACCTCTTCCGCCTGCAAATTCACCTGGTTCCTGTCCCTCACGCCCAATGGTGCGAACAAATTTTAGATTCTTATCCAATTGGAATATTTTATGCTGGGCCCGGTCAAAAATAAAAAGGTTCCCTTCCCGGTCCAGTGTCAATGAATGGGGTTTGTAAATAAAGATATCCGGGCTTATCTCAGGACCCAATACCCTCCAGAGCTGCAATTGAGCGTAGTTTTATTTCATATTCGGCTTCGGATTGTCTTGTACATAAGTTTTGGTAGGAACGATTTGTGCCGACATAACGGAAAAGAGAATAAACATACAAATACAAATTGTTGTGAAATTACCCATATTCTCAACCTCCTTTTTCTATATTTCGCGGATTTTTCTGATTAAAAGCGATATGTCCTCTGCGTTTAAATCTCCCGGCAATATCGAGACGGGGCGATCTTTATGTAGATGGATTGTTTTTGATTGCATGGGGTACAAGGTTGTGAAAAGATAAAAATCAGAGATTGTTCATGATATGTTAAATCATTTATAGTCGCTCTGGACTCATCGACGCCGGTCAAACTAAAATAATCGATTGATTCATTAGAAGCGATATAGGGGAATTTTTTTACTAACTCACGATTCGCTTTCATGCATCTCCAAAGTGATATCCCTAGAAAAAGCGAAAGAAACAAATTTGTGATGATAAAAATTGTGATAATGTGTTTCCGCTTCATGTTTACCCCTCCCTTTAGTGGATTTGACCTCGAAATTATGGTGTTAGTAAAAAAAGAATTTTTCTGTCGGGACGAAATAGACTATTTGTGGTTCAACCTCCATACTGCAGTATATCTTCTTTTTCAGTTTCCTAAAAAAATTATGAAGCAAATTTTACCAATTTAGTAAATTAATGTCAATATAGTGACCGAAGCTCTCAAAGATCCAGATTTCAGACTTATTAGCAGAGACAAATTCAGAGAAGATCACCCGCTATATAGGGATTATTCGATCGACCCTACAGAATCGCTTTTTAGCCGCCGCGGAAATGGTTCAGTATCGCCGGCGTCACATCGGAGATGGATTCGATCTCGGAGCTCAATTCGGTGTTTCCCCGGCCCCAAACCACCAGCGGAACCGGATTGAGAGTGTGCATACGGGTGCCGTTGTCTTCCAGATTGCCGTGGTCGCTGGTAATCATGAGAGTGTCCTCTACTGGGTCGAGTAGCGATAATAGGCGGCCGACGAGGCGGTCGAGCCGGAGGACGAGCTCCTCGCATTGGCTGAATGAGGCGTTGTGGCCGGCCATGTCGGTCTGGAAGTACTCATAGAGCAAAAAATCGTGGGTTCTGGAGGCTTTGAATATGATTTCCGCGGCTTTTTCCGGAGAGAATTCAGGAAGCTGGAGCCCTTTCTCGATCAGGGATTTATTCGAGAAATCCTGGTATATCGAGCGCTCGTTCAGGATGTCGTTCTCGTCGAATGGCGGAGCGAGGGTGGTGAGGAGCATGCAGGATGTCACAGATATACGGCGGCGGAACAGCCGGGGGAAATGCTCTGAAAAATAGAATTCGCCATCTTCGAGAATTGCGATATGCCTGGTGGTGAAATATTCGCGATGGGCGGGATAGGCATTCAAGAAACGGGCGTTCAGGTTCAGTTGCCGGAGGGACAAAAGGATGTTGCCTTCGCAAAGGGTTTTACGCATAAATTTGTCCGGGTAGCTTCCTTTGTGTTGATTCAGCGCTTTGGGAATATTGATTCCTGTAAACAACGTGGTCTGGCCGGAAGCGCTGGTAGGGATGCCTTCGATTCCCAGTACGGCGTCAATCGGTTTTACCGTGATTTTCCCATTCCCCGGCGAGCTACTATGGCTGCTGCTGTAGAATGGCAAAAACTCCGCGGCAGAGGTGAAAAAAGGATTCGTTCGATCGGCCCTACCAATACCGACGCCATCGAAAAAAAGGAATATCACTCGCGGCATTCTCTCGCTGCCCCTCAATATTTTTTGCCTTCGGAGGAGATGTAGATGACTTCCCGCTCCAAAGGCGTTCCTTGCTGTTGCAAAACCTGTTCATATATGTGCCGTTCGAATTTTTTCGCGTCCTCGCAAGTAGCTCCGCCTTCATTGATTAAAAAATTCGCGTGCTGATTCGACACCATCATCCGGTTTTCCCGGAACCCTTTGAGGCCGCACTCTTCAATCAATTTTCCTGCGGCGACCTTCCGGCCGTCGATTACCGGATTTTTAAAATAACAGCCGGCGGTTTGCAAATGATAGTTTGGATGGTTGAGCTTGCGGTAACGGATATTGTCGGCGACGGTTCGTTTGATTTCATCGTTTTCCTTGAAAACGTATGTGAGGTACACCTCGAGAATGCATTCGCCGCCCGTTTTGAATCGGGATTCCCGGTACTGGAATTGGAAATAATCGCTGCCGACGATCTCTGTCTCTCCTTTTCCGTTGATGATCGCCCCCTTCTCCAGCACATCCGCGATGGAGCGTTGAAACGCGCCTGCGTTGACGGCGGCGGCTCCGCCAATGGTTCCGGGTATTCCCGCCAGAAATTCGAAGCCGCCGATATTGTTTCGGCTGCACCAATGGAGTAGATTGTGGTTGGTAACGCCGCCGCTGACTTTTATCAGTTCTTTGTTATGGATTCTAATATCGGGTGTTTTGTCTATCAACAACACGAGGCCTGAGCTATCACCGGCAAAGATCACGTTGCTGCCTCCGCCAAGCAGAATATAGGGATAACCGCCGTCCAATAGTCGAGGGATAAGTCTCTGCAATTCTGAATTTTTTCGGATGATGGCCACAAGCCCGGCATGCCCGCCGATTTTAATGGTGGTGTAATGGCGGATTGCCGTTTCGCTGGGATGTTCTATTTTTTCTTTTTCTAAAAAATCAATGATCTTCTGCATGGATGTTTTTCTTCTTTACCTCGAATATATCTGCATTGCTTTCCTGCTGCAATTCCAGGTAATAGTCCAACAACAACTTATCTATGTCCATGACCGAAAAGGGCTGCGTCGTTGTCAGTTGTTGGCCGTCTGCGGTTTTGCTATCTACGGAGACTTCATACTCTCCCTCCGCTTCGGGGATCCAATTAAATTGGGCTTTTTCAGCGTCAGCAATTTTTTTGTTGAAAATGGTCTCTTTTTTTGAGTTCAATATTTTGACATCGAATTCCGGATCGATCAAATTCACCGGGCTGAGAATAAATTTAATGGATTTCCCTGTGGAAAGAAGACGTTTGGGATCCGTCTTGATGTCCACTTCGTAACGGTTTCCGATTTTGGCGATGCCAATCACTTTTTTTTGTTTTCCCTCTTTTTGTCCCTTCAATATGAACAGTTCTTGTCCAAAATAGATGGGAGCTCCCTGAATGAGATAATCCAGGGTGTAAGAATTGGTTTCATGTTTTTTTAAATTGAAGTATTTCACCTGTGGAGATTCCGGTGGGAAAAGGAATACCGCTACATTTTCCCCCATTGGGACCGGATGGAGCAAGCGGGTGGAATTGAGCTTTTGCCACCAATCCAATGTTCCCGAGGGTGAGATGAAATAGATATTCTGGTCTTCCGGAGTGCAAACTATATGCCCGAATATTTTTTGCGGTGTGTCGGTCAGCTTTTTGGTCAGTAGGAATTTCCAGACAATTTTGTTCTTCAGTGGATTGAATTTGATGAGGCGGCGATTGTCGGATCCATAGTATATCGATCCCTCATCCAATAGAATACCTGAGATGCAGGGGATGGGAAAGGCGATTGTTCGATAGTTCCATTTTTTTGTATCGACTACATAAAGGGTGTCCGTCGTTGGGAGGTAGATGGAATTTTCTGCGAATTGGCAGTCGAAAGCGTTTGTTTTTCCCAATTCGATTTTTAAAGGAGCGTTTTTGGGAGAGTAGTCATGAACGAAAACGTCGCTACCATTCAGTAAAACGATATGTTCCCCGTTGACACCTATACACTTGACCTTTCCGGGATTTTCCATGTCATGGATTATTTTCATTCCTCCGATGTCGAACACAACCAGATGTTTGCCGGCGTTATCCCGCATGACCAGATAATCTCCCCGGGAAAATATTTCAGGGTGAATCGGAAAATTCAATTGAAAAATGAATTTCAACTCCCCGCTGGCGATCTCTATTTTACTGATTGTTCCCCGTCCATTGACAATGACGAAATGCGATTCCTTCTCCAGCATCTTCAATACCGGTACGTCGGAACTGAAGGTGTATATCTCCTTTGATGCCAGGGAACCGGTGACTTCCGGGACAGTCTGAATTTTGGGGGAACACGAGAACATGAGTATTACCGGGAATAGGATTGTTACTATTTTTTTACACGTTCTAAAATATGTCATCGGTCAGATTATAAATGAAACGGTCTTTGCAGTCAATTTGCAGCTATTTTTCTCTACCCGGCAAGGGCATTTTTATGGCGTTGGATTTTCTTTTTTTTCTCATTTGTTTGCGGAAGGCATCGATGTCTTTTTTGATCAAGGAGTATTTTTCGTGTTTGTATTCCACGAAATACTTCAGCACAGCCAATCTCACCAACGGCGAAAACTCGAGGTGGTAGAGTAAATCCTTCATTGTTTCATAGTCTTCGCCGTAAAGTTGCCCCGGCTCACAGAGAAATGATATTCCACCCGGTTCGCGGTAATCGTCTTTCCCGGAGAACATCGGTCCCAATCCGCTGAGTAGGTAATCGATGCTTATTCCGAGGTCCTCGGTCAATTTTAGCAAAATTTCCGGTTTTGGAAAGCGGGATCCGTCTTCGTATTTATAATAGGCAGTGGCCTGAATCCCAAGTAATTGGCACATTTCCGGTACTTTAAGTCCTATTGTTTTACGCGCCTCTTTGAGTCGTTCTCCGAAATTTGCTAAGGATATGGTCTCATTTCCGTCCGCTTTAGGCATCTTGTGAAGGATTATAAGGGAATAGGCTTTCCTTGTCAATGGTTCATCGCGTGGGAGTTTCTCCAAAATTTAAGTTAAGTGGTAAAAAAAGATCTTTTTTGTTATAATATCACATTCAACGGCCTAATTGCCTACGTCTACCATATTAGTGTTATTGGATCCCGACAGCATAGAGGAGGAAATATATAGATGATTAAACGAAACATTTTCTTTTTGCTTTTAGGACTATGTCTGTCTCAATTGAATGCGTTAATTGTCATGAACGACATTGTGTGTGTGTTCACCCCAGGAAGTGAAAAAGTGGAGATCGAAGAAGGAATGATCTCTGCCGCGACTCTTTTTCTCGCATCAAAAGCCCAGGCCGATTTGTTTCTTATGGAGTACGAACGCGCCTCCAATGGCAATCTAAAATGCGGGGAAGCTCTGAAATATGCCAGGGAGGCTATTGCCAAACTTGAACAGTCCAGAGGAACATATGCCCATGCCCGCGACCTTGGTCAGAAGATCGGATATCTGGAGTACAAGAGGCAGTGGTTCCAGGAATACAATTATGCGAAGGTTGTCGCCGACCGCCAGATGCTTCCGGCGATGGCGAACAAGGTCACGGCTTACCTTTGCAATATGGATATTCTCGGGATCTATTCGGAAAACATTAACAACCTGGATAAAATTTTGGGAACTCTCAAAGAGATTAAAAACCAATTGGAATTATCCCGGACTCCCGCAGTCGAGCTAGTCTGGCAGCTTCTGAAAGAATACGCTGAGGCCACTCTTTTCGGGAATTATGCCACAATTTTGGGTGGGGATATTTTGATGATCACCGGTCCCCCCATCTGCGATCCTCATTATTAAGGCAATTGGGCGTGAATAATTTGAGGATTAATTTTTTATACGAGTTTCGTCGTATTTTCACTAAGAGGAACACTACGGTGTTCCTCTTGTTTTCGTTGTTCTGTTTCTATTTAGTGGTGTCGGGTTTTTCCCAATATAATAATTTTTTTGCCGATCTGGATTACTTTAAGGAGTATGAGCAACTAAAGGCGTCGCAGTATTTGAATTATGAACAATACGGGAGTTATGGCTTCCGTATTATGACAAAACCGCCGGCCTTGTCCATTTTTTTCAGCAGTTATAATTTTATAAATCTTGAGAGTACCGTCAATACAAAAGAAATTGTAAATGTTGTTTCTCCCTTGAAAGGCGGTGAATTTTTCAAAACATTTGTTAGTCACCAGGACTTTTCTGGATTTTTGTACATTTTCGGTTCTTTTTTAATGCTTTATTTCGGTTTTTCAACCTTTAAAGGGAATGATTCGTTCAGGCTGAGGAAGAACATGAAAAATACTATTACCTCGGTGTTATTCAGGGGAATCGCGGCCAGTGTGTTTTTTTTGGGGGTGATGGCGGTATCCTGGATGCTGGCGGTTATTCTAGGCGTCAAATTCAGTACCGGAGATTTATGTTTATTTGGCGTCTATTCACTTTATTCGATTTTGTTTCTATATTTTTTCTTTGTACTTGGAGTTCTTATCGCATTTATAAAATCGTTTAGCGGCTATTCATTCATTTTTGCGGCGTTGATCTGGCTGCTTTTGGTGATTATCATTCCGGAAATTCACAAGTTGGCAATAAAAAGGAGTTCATTCTCGTTGGACCGGAATGAATTCATCAATACCCTGAAACTAGAGGGCTTGTTCGAATTTGAAACCAAAGCGCGTGAATATGCCGCCACTCTCGGGCCTACCGATGATATCAGGGAGAAGTTGCGGGGGTTCGTTAGCGAACATTATAAGACAACATACGATCAAAACAAAGGCATCGAGCACGATCTCGAGTTGTCCGTCGATCGTCTTATGAAAATAATCGACCACCAGGCAATTTTATGCCCGACGATCTTTTATTCGCATCTGAGCCGGGAATTGTCCGGTAAAGGGGGGGTGGGTTACCGCTCTTTTCTTCAGCATATCTTAGATCTCAAGGATAGTTTTTTCGAGTTTTATATGACCCGCCGTTATGATTCCAATGCGGCTAAAATGGATATGTTCATTCAGAGCGACGATCAAATCTTCTCTCTCGAATCTATGCTGCCGGTAACTATTATCGCAGGCTTCCTGGGTTTGGTTCTATATTTGCTGGTCATCGGCGCATTGAGCATCTTCACGATCTGGTTGCGGTTAAAAATAGAACCAATGGAAGGAGTTCCGGTTATTTCGGTCAAAGATTTGCAGAAAGGTAAATTCTATTTTTATTATTGCAAAAATCCTGAACAAAGGGAAAAAATAATTCAGCACACCCAATCGATTTCGAATTCAGCGGTT
>JAHELQ010000731.1 GCA_024644125.1 Candidatus Aminicenantota bacterium
GTCATTGCTACATAGCCGCCGACCGGGCGGTGTTTATCGATTCTGTCGAGGCTGAATCGTATACCAGGATGATCGCTGAATTACTTCAGCCTTTGATGACTATCAAAAAACAGCAGGAGGCGTTTAATATGGAATGGGAAGAACCATTGCGAGAAACCTTCGACCGTATTCTGGAGGAGACCCCCGAGGTATTCCGGGATGTGGCGCGAAAGGCGGTGGGCGCCAAAGCGGAAGTCAACGCCCGTCAGCGTAACGGCGGGAAAGTGACAGACGAAGATTTGGTAGGCGCTTTTTTTAGTGAAACACCCGAGGTATTCAAATCCGCTATGATTGAGAGTCTCAGGCGGGCGGGTATGTTGAGAAAAGATGAACGGGAGAAGCTGGTATGAATTTGTCGGTGGCCACCAATTGGGATCCCCTCTGGCTCGATGAATGCCTGGCTATTCCTCAGGTGGAAGAGGTGTTCGGAGTGATGCAAAAAACGCCTGTGGGTAGCGGAAGACCCTATTTTATTATAGCCGAACCAGGCGATTGCGATGTCGCGGCCACTGTAAAGCGGGTTCATGCTGCCGGCCGGCGTTTCAACTACTTGCTGAACGGGCCTTGCATGAACAATATGGAATTCGATAAAGCCATCCACAAACAATTGATCCGCCATATCGAGTGGCTGGGGGAAATCGGCGTCGATTCGGTGACAGTCAGTATTCCTTATCTCATCGATATCATCAAACACCGGTTGCCGGCCATGGAGGTCCGGGTATCAGTGATCGCCCATGTGAACAGTGTGCAACGGGCGGTTTTGTTTGAGAATCTGGGGGCGGATTCAATCACTCTGGATTTTAATGTCAATAGGGATTTCAAGCTTCTGGGGAAAATCCGCCGGTCGGTCGGTTGCCGCTTGATTTTGGTGGCCAATGACCCCTGTTTGTACCAATGCCCGTTCCGTTATTATCATTACAATCTTTTGGGGCATTCCACCCAACCCTACAATCCGCTGGATGGATTTTATGTGGATTATTGTATTGTCCGGTGCACCATCGAGAAATTCACCCATCCGGAGGAAATAATCCGCAGCCGCTGGATCCGGCCGGAAGATACCACTCGTTACGAGGAAGTCGGCATCGATGCCTTCAAGATATCCGGTCGCCGCATGTCCACCCGTTGGCTCTCCAATGTGACCGGGGCTTACGCCGGGCGCAGCTACCGGGGGAATCTCTTTGATTTGCTCAATTGTGTCTCTCCGGGAATCGATCCCGATGTGCGGTCGCCACAATATCAACGGTTCCTGCAACAGTCGGAGTTCCTGGAACGGGAAAAATTGGTGCGATTGGGTCAACTCTACCCGGTGAAACCCTATATCGACAATGAAGCGTTGGATGGATTCATCGACTACTTCAGGAACAAAAACTGCCTCGCCGATTGCGGAGAATGCGATTATTGCCGGAATGTAGCCCGCCGGGCGATCCGGTTGGACCGGAATGAAGCGGATATTTATGTTGAGGCGTTACGGGAATTGTTGCATGATCTGGCGTCCAGTCGCCTGTTTGAGGAGCCTTCACCGGCGGGCCAAAAGATGGGGATTGTGTGGCAAGAGGGAGCCAGTAGTTTGCTCACGGGCGTTATGGGGAAAATACCGGAAACCTTCAGGGACATTGCTTGTAAAACCGTTTCCCTGCGAGCGGAGGCTCTTGCCCTGGAGCGGAACGTGGAGACAGTGGGGGAGGAAGATGTGGTGCAAGCGTTCATCAGCGAAACTCCCGCCGCTTTCAGGGATGATTTGTTGCTGGATTTGCGGGCGAGGGGCATATTGCCCGAAGACTGGGGACAGGTACCATGAAATTGTCAGTTGCCACCAACTGGGATCCAGGCCTTCTGGACCGGCTGAGTATTTTTCCGGTCGTTGCCGGAGTATACGGTAAAAAAGATCGGGACATCTTCGGCGGCGGCCGTCCATCCTATTTACTGCCGAACGTAGGTCGGGAGCAAGTGGAAGACTATGTGCGGCAAACCCACTTACGGGGATTGCGGTTCAATTATCTCCTGAATCCCCAATGCCTGGACAATCTTGAGTACACCGCGGAATTTCACCGTCGCATGCTGGACGAGATTCAGTGGTTGGATTCGATAGGGGTGGACGACATGACAGTGTCCATTCCGTTTTTGTTGCAATTAATAAAAAAACAATTCCCGCGGTTGAAGGTGACGGTATCGGTCTTCGCCAATGTCAATAGCGTGCAGAGGGCGTTGTTTTTTGAAGACCTCGGGGCCGACGCCATTTCGCTGCCTGAATATACCAATCGTGATTTCAGGTTGCTGAAGCAAATCACGAAGGCGGTGTCGTGCGATGTGCAATTGATCGCCAATATGACATGCCTGTATGGATGTCCGT
>JAHELQ010000200.1 GCA_024644125.1 Candidatus Aminicenantota bacterium
AGAGGCAATCTGGCGCCGGACGCCAATTCCAGTATCCGCTTCACTTATGGAAATGTCGAAGGGTACCGTCCCAGAGACGCGGTTCGCTATAAACCGGTAACCACGTTAAAGGGTGTGATCGAAAAAAACACCGGTGTTTCCCCGTTCATTGTTCCGGAAAAATTGAAAGATTTGTACCAGAAAAAAGACTATGGGAAATATGCCGATAAAGAAAGCGGCGAAGTCGTAACGTGTTTTTTGAATACTTCCAATGTCACCGGCGGCAATTCCGGTTCGCCTGTGTTGAATGCTCGCGGAGAGCAGATCGGCATCGTGTTCGATATGACTTACGAGAGCGTGATTGGCGACTATTATGTCATTCCGGAATTGCAACGCACCATCCAGGTGGATATTCGATATGTGTTGTTTGTCACCGACAAGTTCGCCGGGGCAAAACACATCATTGAAGAGATGGGGTTGTAATCGATTATTTTTGCTATAATATTGATGTGGCCCCTTTCCGGGGGCCGCTTCGATAAAATAAATTTTACTTGACTTCTATTGATTTTTTTTATCATTCCCGCTAAAATAAACGTAAATACGAAGTTATCAGGAGGGATCAATGACGAACGGCGGAACAGGACCGAATCAAGAAGATGTGCATAAGTTACTGTACGATGTATGGCTCTTTCTACAAGATGCGGATGAAACACGCGTGGTAGATCCGGTTAAACTTTCAAAAGCGATAGAATCATTCAAAACGTTGCATGAAAAAACATATTCCAGGAGCGAATTGGAGGCAAGATTGTTAGATCCTTTGCAGAGATGCCTGGGGACATATCCTTATTGGTGATTCGCGTCTAATTTTTGTGTCGAGGGAGCTATTATTTGTTTCACCGGTTTTTTGAGGCGAAATGAGGTTTATTCGATTGATTTAGATTAATGTGGGAGTTCCGGGATGGTTATCCCGCCCTTCCGGGAAAATATCTGGAAATTTTCCTCCGCTTTATTTTTTAAGCCTTTTTTGAGGTAAGCCTCGCCAAGCCAACGGAAACTATTGACGTACCGTGGACCGTAATACAATCTGCCGAAATTCAATGCAATGAGTTTCGTGAAGGTATCGATGGCTTCGTCGATATTGCCGTTTGAATAATAGGCTCTGCCGAGGGAATACAGGTACAACCCATGAAAATCATCCGGGCTGTTTTGGGAAGGCAAAAGGGAGACTGCGGTATGGAGGTGTTGGATGGCTTGCTGATATTTGCCTTTCTTGTAAGCGATCTCACCCAACAAATGATAATGGTTACGCATCGGTTTCCGGCCGAAAAAAGATTCCGGCAAATTTTTGAGCCTCATAGCTGTCTCTTCCGCTTTATCATAATCTTCAAGGTGAAGGTATGCCAATCCCAGCGCGTGAACTGCAAAGCGCTGCCAGAATAACATCTTGTTCTTCTCACACAATTCGAGACTTTTTCGGGCTGTCTCTAGCGCATCTTTTGGCCGGTTCAGCAAACGATAACCTTCACTGGCGTAGAGCTGGAACTCGGCTTCCCATTCATTGAGACTATGTTCCCTGGTATACTCGATACCCTCTTTTATTATACGTATACCCCTGTCGAAATCGCCTTTTTCGAAATAGAGATAGGCCAACCATTGCCGCCCCTCGAGGATTGGGAAGGAATCACCCTTTTGAATTAACTGGCGGTAGATCTTTTCCGCCTCCGAGAGATTGCCGCTGAGGCGGTGGATATGACCGAGATTGGTATGTATATTTGGGATGTTTCCGGCGATTTCGAACGCTTTTTTAGCCTCTTGCAACGCTTCGGTGAATTGATTCCGGCAAATATAGATTCTACTGCGGAAGAAGTGGTCCATTGGCGATTGGATAATACCCGGCTCCGTGGAATCCAGTAATTCCATCGCGGCATCGTATTTTCCTTTGATCATGTAAATGACAATGAGGTTGACGATGGCTTCTTCGGATTTGTCATTACTTTCCAGCGCTTTTTGTAGCCTTTCGGCCGCTTTGTCGAAGTATTCCAGATTGCGGTAAAGGCTCGATATGTTGAGATTTCCCTCTTCGTCGTTTTGGTAGATCTGAAGCATCTGGTCATAGGTGTCGATGGCGGATTGGTAGTTGTTTTTCTGGAAGGATTGCTCGAAGCCGCGGATGAGAAATTGCTCCCGCAACGACACGCGGTCTTTGTATTCCAGAGCCTTGTCGAAATATTCGGCTCCCTTCATCTCGTTTCCCAGGTGGACGAAATTCGCCGCCATATTGCTGTAGGCGAGAGCGAATCTGGGATCTTCTTCGACGGCTTTCAAAAAATAGGAGTTGCTGTCGTTCCACTGGCCTTCGTAGTGGCATCTCTTGCCCTCGAGAAAGTATTCCAGGGCTTTGAGCGATGTGGTGGTGATGTTCCCGATCTCTTCGTCGATATCGGCCATCAACTGGCGGGACGAGAGATGGAAACGCGATTTGATCTTCCGGGTGAGGCGGTCTACGATGGAATAGAAGCTCTTTTCCCCTTCGCCGTCTTCGTAGCAAGTGTAGAATAAATTAGTATCGGAGGGATCGATGAGCTTGACGCTTACCCGGAAAACGCCCGCTGCTTTGAAAAATTGCCCCTGGAGAATATAGTTGACATTTCCCAGGCGGGCGATTTTCGACAATATCTCGGGGGAGGTTACAGATTGCCCCGTTTCGCTTGCTTTTAAAATATGATAGAGCCTGTTTTCAGGCATGATCCTGAAATAGAGGGATTGTCCGAGGTCGGTGGTCAGTAATTCCGCGAACGCTCGCTGCCAGTAATCCAGGGAGCTGTCGCCCGTGAGGTTCTCAAAATACAGCACCGCCACAGATCGTTTAATCTGGGAAATTGATGATGTGGGATTGACGATGTTTTTCTCGAAATAGAGATATCCCAAAAAGCCCAATACCGCCAGGAGAAAGAGCACCATCAGTTTATTCATGATTCTGTACCGGCGTATTATCCAGTAAAACAGGCCGGTTTCGACTTTTTCCGCTTCCAGGTCTTCGAGAATATCCGATACTTCCTGGTACCGGTGGATCGGTTTTTTTTCCAGACATTTGAGAATCATCTTGTCAATATAACGGGAAACTTTCGGATTTGTTTTCGACGCCAGGGGCGGAATGTCGTGGATGTGTTTCTGGATATAACCCACCACTGTCTCTGCGGAGAAAAGCGTTGTTCCGGTGAGCATCTCGTACATGATGCAACCGAAGGAATAGATGTCGGTCCGGGTATCCACCGCTTCACCTTTCGCCTGTTCCGGAGAGATGTACTCGGGTGTGGCGATTATTTTTCCTGTGAGCGGGGCCTGTCCCCGTTCCAGAGATTTGGCCAGGCCGAAGTCCACGATATATACCTGCCCGCCTTTGTCCACCAGGATATTGTGGGGCTTGAGATCCAGATGAACGATCCCTTTGCGGTGGGCAGCCTGCAACCCTCTACAAATCTGGCGGCTGTAATCCAGAACGTTTTCGATCTTGATAGCGCCGCTATCGGTAATCATCTGCTCCAGGTTTTTCCCTTCGATGTATTGCATAGAAATGAATTTGATACCGTTCACCTCCCCGAAATCGTGGATTCGGACGATGTTTTCGTGGGTGATTTCCCTGGCCAACAAGATTTCTTTTTTGAATTGTTTGACGAATCTGGGATTATTGGCGAATTCCGGGTGGATGATTTTGAGGGCCACCTCGATGTCCAGATCAATGTCCCGTGCCAGATACACGCTTCCCATGCCGCCGCGGCCGACCTTTTTAATGATTTTATAGCGTTCTCCGAACAATATATCGCGATTGATATCGAATTCCGCTTCGTTGACCGATGCGCGAGTGATTCCTTCACCGCTTCCGGGCGACATCATTACGATGGGCGTATCACACCGGATACATTTGCTGCTGTTCTCTGGGTTACTTAATCCGCATGCCGGACATTTCATTTTTTTAGTTGGGGTCGAATTTCAATTTAAATATAACAATATTGATACGGGTTGTCAATTGAATTGTTTGATATTTTGACTTTTTATGGTACACCGGAGTTAGGGATTTCCCTTGACAACGAATGACTTGAAGCTTAGAATCAATTTAGCGAAGAATCCCATGATGAAGCTGTCGATACTCACTTTTGTAATCACCGAAGATTGCAACTTTAGCTGCACCTACTGCAAGCAAAAAAAAAGCGCCGTTTATTTGACATCCCTGGAGATCGAGAGCTTCCTCTCGTTTGTTTACCCTCATATCGAGGGGGAACTCATCGATATTGTCTTCTACGGCGGAGAACCGTTGCTCGGGAAGGAGCAAATCCGGCAATCTGTTTCGTATCTGCAAGCCGTTTCGAGCGGCGGTGGAAGACGGTTTCGCTATACCATCACCACCAACGGTAGTTTGTTGGATGACGATATCATCGAGTTCTTCGGTAGGAATCACTTCATAGTCTACTTGAGTTTCGATGGTCCTGGGCAGGACCGGTTCCGCAAGAGCGGCAGCTTCGCATCCACGGGGGAAATGGCTCTAAGATTGGCCCGCACACCGGGAATCGATGTTGCGGTCAATTGTGTGATCACTCCGCAGCAGGGGGATTCGCTGGCGACGACAGTGGCTTCGTTGGTTGAGGCCGGGATTTCGAAATTTCGCATTGCCCTGGATTTGACCCGGGAGTGGACGGAGGATCATATTCAGAGGTTCGAAGCGTCGCTGGTCCAGGCGCGGCGATTTCTTAGCTCTATTTATCTCCGGACAGGCGAATCTCCCTTCCTGAATTTTGCCCCTCCTCCTTCGCCCTTCATGTTTCGTTGCGACGGCGGCAAGGATCGGTTGACATTGGCTCCCGGGCCGGAGGTTTGGGGGTGTCACCGCGCCTGGGAATATTTTTCCGGGGACAAACTCAGCGAAGGGGCCGCGCAGTTCCGTTTCGGGGACCTGGATGCCTGTATGCGCTCCTTCGACCGCATCCATCCTTCGATTATTCCCAACTACGCCATTCTACGCCATGATTTTGCCCATACTCCTGAAATGAACTGTATCGATTGCCCTGATGTGCGGGAATGTGGGATTTGCCCCTTCACCGCCGCTGCGTCAGGGCAGAGATTGGGTTCGATTCCAGGCTGGGTGTGCCGGTTGCTTAAACTCCAGCGGCGTCAGCGGAAATTGTTCCTGGACGAAAATTTACAAAGTGCCCGCTTAAATGTTGATTTTAACTGAACATTCATATATTATCAGTACCTAGAAACAGTACAGGAGGATGCGATGTTAAAGAAAATCGATCATATCGCCATTGCAGTGGAGAACCTCGAGGAGGAGATTGAGCGCTTCCGGGATGTGATGGGATTGGAGTATATCGGGACAGAAACTGTAGAGGAGCAAAAAGTAAAGGTGGCCTTCTTCAAAATTGGAGATGTGCACATCGAATTGACCGCTCCGACGGCCGACGATTCGCCGGTTTCGAAGTATTTGGCCAAACGTGGTCCCGGCATCCATCATATTGCCATTGAAACAGACGATCTCAAACAGCAAATCAGCGATTTTCAGAAGAAAGAGGTCCGGATGCTGGATAACGAACCCAGAGTCGGGGCTCACAATTCCCTCATCGCGTTCGCTCACCCAAAAAGCTTTTCCGGTGTGTTGGTGGAGTTGAAAGAATCAGGAGATAAGTAACACTGTCTGCTAAAATACACATTGCCCTGTTATGGCATATGCACCAGCCATATTACCAGGATCCTTTCACCCGGCGATTCGAGTTGCCGTGGGTGAGACTCCATGCTTTAAAGGATTATTTTGGGATGGTGCATATCCTTAAAGATTTCCCCGGGACCAAAGCCACATACAATCTGGTTCCTTCATTGTTGGTCCAGTTGGAAGATTATGTAGCCGGGGCGAAGGATCAGTTCCAGGAGATCTTCGACCGGCCGGCTGCGGATCTGGATTTCGACGAAGTGCAATTCCTGGTGCGCCATTTTTTTTCCGCCAACCATGATCATCTCATACATCCTTATCCACGTTTCAATTATTTGCTACGCAAGAAAAACGATCATATATGGGGAGCACCCGATTGGCGGAGGGTCTTCAGTCACGATGAACTAAGGGATCTGCAAGTCTGGTTCCAATTGTGTTATTTTGACGAATTTTACAAAAAAGGCGATGAGGCAATCGCGGAATTGATAGCCAGGGGGCACCATTTCAGTGAAAGCGATAAAAATATTCTCAGGCAAAAAGAGCTAGAGCTTCTGGGCCGGGTGATTCCTGAATACAAGCGTTTTGCAGACACCGGGCAAATCGAGATCTCCACCACCCCATTCTATCATCCGATTCTTCCATTGTTGCTCGATCCCCAATTGGGCCGGGTGGCGAATCCGGCTCTTCCGCAGTACGATCTTTCATTCCATTGGCTGGAGGATGCGGAGCGCCATCTGTCTGACGGGCTGGATTATATGCAGCGGTTGTTCGGGAAGCGGCCTCCGGGAGTGTGGCCTTCGGAGGGAAGTTTATCTGCCGAAGTGCTGGAGATGATGAACCGGATGAATATCCGCTGGACGGCAACTGACGAGATGAATCTGGAAAAGTCCGCCGGGGTGCCGGTCCAGCGTAATTCTCAATTGGTTGTGGGCAATCCTGAATTTTTGTACCGGCCGTATATGCTGGCGGGTCAGGAAACCAGGGTATTTTTTCGGGATCATTATTTGTCGGACCTCATTGGTTTTTATTACCAGAAATTCCCACCGGCTCAAGCGGCGGAAGATTTTGTGCGCAAACTCAAGGCGATTCCGGTGGATGCCAAAAAAGAACTGGTGGTCCCGGTGATTTTGGACGGAGAGAACGCCTGGGAATATTATGAAGGCAGCGGCCGGGAATTTTTGGGGCACGTTTTCCGCCTGGTAGAAGAAGATTCCCTGCTCGACACAATCACCTTCTCAGAAGCGTGCGATATGGAGAGCGGTGTTTTGAGCCGCTTTTCCGCCGGTTCATGGATCAACGGCAACTTCGATATCTGGATCGGCGACGAGGAAGATCGCCGCGCCTGGCGCTTACTCGCGCTGGCAAAGGCAGCGTTAGACGAGAAGTATCGTCTCCTCTCACCGGAAGACCGGCAGGAGGCGACGCGGCTCTTGCATGTAGCGCAAGGTAGCGATTGGTTCTGGTGGTATGGGAGTGAGAATTACACGCCTGACCTGGATATTTTCGACCGTTTGTGGCGTTTGAATGTGCAAAAGATTTTCCGGATACTCGATATACAGGCTCCGCCCGAGCTCTTCAAACCTGTTGCCAGTCTCGTCAGGGCCGAGGATATTCAGGTTATCCAACCGGTCAATTACATTCAGCCCAGGATCGACGGCAACATCACCCACTATTTCGATTGGTTCGGTGCCGGGAAGATTATGATGGCATTCGGCGGCGGAGCCATGAATATCGCCGAAAAGTTCGTTGACCAGATGATTTATGGTTTTGACCCGCAGCATTTTTATTTACGTATCGATACGTTGAAGCCGGCTTCGGACTATTTCGACAAAGGGCTCCGGCTCTCGATCTGTATTCAAGCTGGCGGGGAGCTGAAGAAGATCTCGCTTCCGCAAGAACATCCGGGTGTTTTGACGGGAATCGGGAGGGTGATCGAAATGAGAATCCCCTTCCAGGCGGTGGGACTCAAGGATGGGGCGATCTTTAAACTTTATCTTGAATGGGACATGGGGGACGGCGTTGGCCGCGTGATTCCCCCTTACGATTATTTCCCTCTTCTGGTGCCGGATAAGAGGGATTATGCCACTTCCTGGTTGGTGTGATTCCGCATTCTTGAAGGTGTGGCCCGGGGGCAGGCGTTCACCCGTCCCCGGTGAAAAATGAAACCTACACGTTGCCTGTCAATGACCGGCCCAACGGTGTGCCTGTAAGTATTGCCGGTTGTCCGACGGTGAGAATTTGCGGCGCTTGATGTAATTATTGTTGGTATATACCTCCAAATACAAATAACCGTCCGTACCCCCGACAACGTTTACCAATTCCTCCCGGTAATCTCCGATCATATCCATCGTGAATTTCACGCCATCGCCTATTTCCGGCGGGCTGGCCAGTGGCAGCAAGTGAAGCAGTGATTTATCTGTGTCATCCACCACCAGGCGGTTGATATCGGTGATACAGACCACTTCGTGGGGCATAAGTCCATCCCAATCTATGGGGCCGTAGCCGAAGTGGAGACTCTCGCCGATGATCTCGAACTTGTTGCCGTCGCTGTCGTATAAAAACGGGCAACACATCCCGACGCCGGGGCTTTTGTAGTACACCCATACCTCCTGCCCTGCCGTGCGGTCCACCACATCCCCGATCCAGCCTGCATGAGCGTGCTTCGACTCGGCGCAATCGTCGATATCGCTCCATTTCTTGATTTCATTACCCACGCAATCGGTCATGTGGATGCCCATTGGATTTTGTTCCAGGTAAAAATATAATTCCTGCCGCTCCTTGCAGGGATCGTCGGAGGGAGTTTCGCGAATATATCCGGCGCACACTCCGTCTGCGTGGGACCACTGGTGACCGCCCCAACGGGCTTGCCAGAGTCCATTCTCGTCGAAGGCGTAGACGCCTAAAAACGCTTCGTCTTTTCCGTCCTCGTCGATATCCAGCACTTCGAATTGGTGGGAGTAGGAAATTCCCACATTTGGGGCTTCGTAGAATTCCCAGTGGGTGGTGAGCAATGGGTTGCCGTCGTAGGTGTATGCCCTGACATAGCGGCGTT
>JAHELQ010000732.1 GCA_024644125.1 Candidatus Aminicenantota bacterium
GGGAGCCATATTCAATGCGCTTAACACATCCGGATGGTTGATGAGGAAGATTTTGTCGTCAACAGTGCTCAGCGGCTCGAACAAAACATGCGCCAGCCATTGAATGGCCGGGGTTCGCTGGTATGTGCCGCGGCCGGAAAATTGTTTCAATATATTCTGGGCATAGGTATCCAACGGTTTTTTTCGTCCGTTTTCAAGAATGATAATTCGTTGCAATTCATCGAGAGAGAAGCTCGAATGCGAATCGGCCCCAGCGATGACGGTTGCCCCGGTTATTGCCAGCAATAAGATAATAAAAATTCTCTTGATTGTATTGGTCTTGGCTTTCATGATTGTTCCCCTTTGTGAATGAGCGGTTTTTTACGGCGGAAGAGCATGAAGACAAAATGAGCGGCTATTCCCAGGAAGATCAGGATGCTGGAGATATATGGCAGCAGTCTGCCCGCGTTTTTTACCACCGCCAGAATAGAGTACTCGCTACCGTCCCGGTCGATGAAATAGCTGGATTGAAAGAAAGTGAGATCTTTATATCTGAGGGGTTTATTCATGGCGATCAACACTTCCCGTTCGAAGCCGCTGGTTTTGACCGTCACCCGGCTCTCGAAACTTTTAGGGATTTCCGAACCCGGATACATGGTTTTTTTAAAATCCAACAACTGGAGCGATACCGGCAGTGGGAACTTTTTTTTGCGTAGCGAGAAACCATACGTTTTACCGCCGGCAGAGATAGTCGTCGGACCGTTATCTCCGCCGAATAGCAGCACCGGTCGCGCCAGAATTGGCGAAATGAGATCGAATGTGACTCCAGGCTGATCTCGAGACGGTTCAGGGGATGTGGGTATGCCGTTGAGGGATTGGATGCCCGAGATATTGATGAAGCCGTGCCCCTGGGGGTGGTTGCCGGGATTTTTCCGGGCGATGAATGCTTCGCAATTGGCATAAAAATCGTTTAGTTTGATTTTGATATTCAAGGGATCGAAGCGAATCTCGCGTCCGTTCGAGAAATCCTGCGTGTCCATTGCGAATGTTTCACGGTTCATCCCGGTCTCCTGCCAAACCGCCAATTCCCATTCGTTGTTGGATGATGAGAACCGGGTGACTTCTCCCTCTCTCAAGCTCAGAGTCGATTCTTCGGAATAATTGAATGTATAAAAACCTCCTGCCAATAATACGATGATACCGGTGTGAGTCAGGATGTTGCCGATATTTGACCAACGGATACCAATCCTGAATATTAGTGCGAAACAGAGGTTGATTGACAACACCGACATTGTGAGGACGGTTCCTGGAAATGGAATGAATCCCCAAAGTAGAAATATCCATGAATGGAAGAATTTCTGCTGGGCGGCGTAGAGGCCATGTTCGGCCTGATAGATGGTACCCCACATGATTAGCATGATCAATACCAATAGGCAAATGACGGTGAGCTTCAACGATGCGGCGATGCGGACGATAGGATGTTGTCTCAATTTGTTCGTCATGGTTTGGTTCCTACATGGATAGATTTGCACAGAGATTCAAATCCGGGGCGGTTGGCTACGAGCGGCTCTTTTTTCCCGCTCATTTTTATGAATAGGGTCATCTCGGCTATTCTGACGATCGCCACCATCATGGAAATATCATCGGGTTTTGCCGCTAGCGCGGTGAAGTCTACCAGATCTGCTGAATAGTTGCCTCTGGTAAAAAACGATTCTTTTTGATCGAGGAATCGCTCCAACTTTTCTTCCGACTGCATTTGGATTTTCAGTTGACCAAGCCAGCGCGTGACATTGGCCTTTAGTCCACCGGCTTCTCCCTTTAATGGCACGATTGTACAGATGATCGCATCGTCGCCCGCGCCTGTAGAAAATGTCGCCAGCCGCATGCCGGACGTGTTCGTTTCCTGGGTCCATCCCGCCGGTTTTTCCCATTTTATCCGGTTCTCGACAGAAGCTCGCATCTCTTGAGCCGGCGCTTCTTCCGTATAGCTACGAATGGAACTATCGCCGTCGCACGACGTAAAAACCAGGAAAAGAAGGAAAAAAATTACATACCTAAATTTATACAGTTTTTTGTGAGCAATTTTGGCTCCCTTTTTTAAGAATATCATCCTACCCCTTTTTTTATAGTTATTTATTTCTATAATTATGGTCGATTTTTTTTAAGAATTCCTGGTAATCAAACCTTTTATAATCTTTGCTTTTTTCGTTGTGACATTTTTTACACAACGATTCATCCGGTATCCTCAGACCATTGGCGATCGCCGATGGCTGGTCTTTCATGATACTGGCTTTGCGGTAGGCGGATCCAGGACCATGGCAGGATTCGCAACCCACATGGGCATATTTTTCCGCCTCCGGATCCCTCCACAAAAATCCCCCGTTATTGAATCCCGTCGTATGGCA
>JAHELQ010000201.1 GCA_024644125.1 Candidatus Aminicenantota bacterium
CGTCTGTAAAACTACTGGTAAAATTCTGGAGTTCCGCGGCTGATTCATTCATCTTGCCCAAAGTCAGATTGGAGTTTTGGAGTTTCTCTGCTAGCTCTTCGACATCCGGGCGGATGGTTTTTTGCATCTCGATAACATTGTTAATGGCCTCGAGGTTTCTCTGGATTTGCTCCTCTCCGAACTTTAATGTACCTAGCCACCGTTGGGAACGGGTCAGGAATAATTTGGGAACCCAGACTGAAAGTGTGAGGCGTTGGAGTGTATTCTTCAAAGGAGTACAAATCGCAGATAGATAAAAGCTATAAATAAGAACTCCCAGGACAGTTGTGAATACCCCCCAGATACTGGGAGCGAAAGCGGTCTTTAAGTAGCCGTAGAGTTTTTTTAGGCTTCCCGCCAGCTCCGCGGTTGTCCCGTCGGTCACTTCTTTGCCTAAAACCGGTGACAGGCCGGTAAGACTGTCTGCCAGGCCGATCAATGTACCTAATAGACCTAACACAAGAAACGAGGCGAGGAGGGATTTAAGCAGGTTATTTCGGCGGAATATTTCCTGGTTGGTGTACTTTATCAGCTCTCCGACATCTAAGCGGCTGTCTTCGAGTCCGGCTCGAAAAATGGTTCTGATATGCTTCGCGATTTTCCCTGATTCATTTATTGCTTTTGATTGGCAAAACGAAGAGAAGGCTGTCTCGCCTTGTTCCATGAAGGACGGCGCTGCCACCTGATCCTCTTCCGTATCTTTTTTTGGGGAGCGCGTTTTTTTTGTCTGATCTTCTTTTTCTTGTTTTTCAGTGACAATCTGAATGAGAGAGTTACTTAATGATGTGATGTCGCTCAATCGTTTGAGTGTTGACCTCTTTTTGAGTAAGCTGACACTGTTCCAGATTAGAATTAGAAGCCATGCCAGAGAAATTGCTCCGAGAAATATGATGATCCCAAAAGCGATGCTATTTTCGGGCATTATGTATTCTATTATGTTCATTTCCCTTCCCTTTTGTTTGTTTACTTAAACTTGTGGTTATGTATTGTCATCGGGATTTCCAAACCTGATTGTTCCCTGGTAACCGTCTTTAAATTCCCATGATAGTGCGTCTTTTGGATTGAAGAACGCAGGTTCCACCACCTCCGCTATCCTATTTTGAACCTCAGGATAGAAATTATGGCATTTGAAGAGCTGGTTGAAAGCGCTGGCTTCATATTCAGATTGTGTGACAGTTAAATCAAAAGAAGGGAAAACCGTATAGGCGGTTTTCCCTTCTTCTCGTATTTCCACCACCATAAAAATGCCATTGTCCGAGGTTCCAAAAATTGGTTCTATTGAGGGATCGCGTCGGCGTTCCAGGGCATTGGGCACATCCACATAAATCGGAGAGAATTCCCGTTTAAATCTATGTTGAGCTTCGACATTATTCAGAGACTGGTTGTACATCATTGTACAGCGTGCGAGGGGGGAATAGGGGTAATCATTGAAGGAGTTTTCGGTCGCTAGTGGTTGAATCATTTGATAGGGCGCGGCATTGCCCGGTTTTGAATTAATAATGGCGAGCAATTCCTCTCTCAATTTTTGAATTTGAAGATCCATGTATTGCTGCAATGAACGATCCAGATCTGATGTCGCTTGAGTTAACTGTTTTTTTACCTTTTCTACTTCTTCTTCGAGCTGATTGGCGGGCATGGAGCGTTCCTCCTTTTTTGTTGCTTTGTTTATTTTTAGAAGTAGAGAGAATACGATTATCAAAAAGAAGAAAGTGAATACCAACTGGATTGCCGGGGCGATCGTGTTAATCATATTGGCGATGTGGTTGAAATTATCCATGTTGAACCCCCTAATATTACGCTGACCGAGTAGATCATAGTTGGATCCATTTATCCACTTTGATTTTTAGCATTTCTCTCAAGCCGATTAAAAACAGCGGCTCGATTCGGATCTCCTTTTCATTGGTACCGGCTATGTTGGCGAGTCTTTGGTTCACCTGTTTCCGGGTCTCTTCGAGTAAGTTGGAATTTTCATCCACCGTCCATACGCCGCCGTCTTTTGCGTGTTCATTGAAGGTGTTGATGAATATTTCCAATTGTTTCAGCTTCTCAGGGACTTTTATCCCGGATCTTAGCGTTTTTACCGATAAGGTTGTATCCCAGTTCATGGCTTGTTGATTTGCGTCTTCAAACGATTCGCCGGCTACAAAAAGTCCTTCGTTGGATTGATCTTTATCGACCGTTAATGGGGTGTTATCCTGGACCAGACCATATGCAACTTCTGATTTAGGTTTTGGGCTGAGTTGGATTTCGAAGTCATTTTTCTTGAATGAATTAAACGCTTTGCTGAATGTTTGTTTTAGTAATTTAGTGATTGGGCTGCTGGTTTTATAATCTCCGGCGGAAAGCCAATGGAGTAATCGCGAACCGTTTCCTCCGAGGTAGATATTCGGCAGTTTATCTTCATAGAGTTTTCTGGAGGCCAATTCGCGGATGATTAGTCCAATGTAGTAGAACAGCCCCGATAGCCCGAGCGCAATGAGCTGTTTGAACTCTTTCACATTGGTCTCGATTCCCAGGTTTGGAAGCTTTTTCAGCATTTCATCACCCTTTCCTGTGATAAAAGCGTCAAGCTGCGCGTAGAACGCAATTTCGTTGGCCTGCAATTCCTTCTGCAAGAGGGCGGCAATCTCTTGTTGTTCGCAAAATTCGAGAAGGAAATTTGTGTTTTTCCATAGTGGATATGAAAATAGATCCCTTCCGGCAAATCGCAATGATGTTTGGGCCAGTAGTTGGTTGCTTTGTCCTTGCCAGATTGATATATCGGAGGTTCGACCGCCGATATCGACAAAAATCGCGCCCTCGGCTATCGGCGCCCGGACAATGGGGTCGTTGGCGAAATATCGGGCGGAGGCGATACTCTCACTATATTTTTTCGGTTCTGCGGATAAATTATTGATTCCAGTTTGTTCTGCGGTATGACAGGTGATTTGGTTCCAGATGTTCATAAACGCTTCCTCATCTTCGCCGGAAAATGCTGTGGGGTAAGAGAATCGCCAGCTTATTTCGGACGCTCCATCATTTGCCGCCTCGGCGGCGCATTGCAGGCACAATTGTTTCAAGAATGAATGGGCGAATGTCCGCTCGGTTTTATCACCCCATTTTAGATCGGTCTGGATATCGTCTTTACCAGCAAAATATTTGAAGTGATCGTTTAGGAAATAAATGTGGCCGTCCAGCAACGGGTGCTGTTTTTTTTGAGATTTCATGAAGTCGTGGTAGATGCTGAGAAACGGCATTTCTTCACTCAGGCCTGGTAAGAAGTAATCGTACAATTCGATCCTCTTGGCGATTGGCGTTGCGGAAACTTTGAAAAATCGTTCTTTTAATGCCATTTTAACAGGATCTACTGAGCCATTTTGGCTATATACATTGGTTCCTGATGTTCCAAAGTCAATTCCAATTTTGAAATTCTTGGATTTGTTTTCCAACTCATCGGGGCGATTAATCAGAATGATCCCAACGTTATGCGGTTCCGGTTTTTTATTTTTGGGATCGATGCGATAGATTTTGCAATCAAATATTCTGGGGAATTCGCTCAGGGAGTTTATTTCCCGTTCCACCTCGCCGTTCTTATCGAGAAATGCGCGTTGGGTTTTATTTTCAATATTGGGAGTGGCGTAGAATGTTTTTGCTCCTGTTGAGGAAAAATATGTATAATACGCTTGCCAATGGGGAGATACAAAGTTTGGCCATACATCGAGTATTGGCACGGTGTTGAGAACTTCAACTTCTCCCTTTTTGGAGTTGTATGTTTTGCTGATTTCAAAGTCTTTTGCCTCATTCGAAGGTCCGCCCAGCGGGATGTTGAAAAAAACGGTAAATTCATTTTCTTTCTTTTCAAACCGAAGCCTATTGGCAATGTCTTCGGTTTCCAGATAGGGTAGAATGAGAGTTGTCAAAGGGACAATCGGAGTGACTTTTTCGTCCTGAAAGAACAAATCCTCCACTCCGTCAACGTCGAGTACGCCGGGCAATGCGTTACGCTGTTTTATCAGTACCAATTTTTCGGTGAAGAATTCATCGGGGGTGCACCATCTTGCATTTTCAAACTGAATACCCAATAATTTGCGCCTGTCCCCGGATAGGTCGCCGGCCAAGATGCGGTCCAGTGGAATTGAATTGTAGATATAAATATCCTTTTCTTCGATGCCCCAATGTTTCGCTATTCTTTTGTCAACCAGCAGTAATGCCTCATCCGGCATTGGTTTTTTTGAACAGGTGATCTCCAGTTGGGATTGTTTACTGATATCGGAGCTGACTAAAATCGGTTTATCCAGGTATTTGAAAATTCCCTCACTCATCCCCAGCGCGTTGTCGTTACTGAGCTCTACATCTCGAGCTTTTCCCAGGTCTGAAACAAATTGATCCAGAAGTTTTAGCAAATCATTGAATTCTTTGATGTTCTGGCTGATCCCATTGTGATTGATGAGGGCCTGCTTTAATTTTTCAACCCAGCCTCCCATTTTTTGTTTTTCATCCTGGTTAAGATGAATGACCGGGTCTATGAGGAATTTCCCGTCGTACCAGGAAACACCCGATATACTGTTGCCGTAATGTGTTGCGGTACTAATCAGTGTGATCGGGGACGTCATGGCGATAGGAATGCCATTGAATAGAATGATGTATACATGTTCCCAGGTAGTATCGGCGGCAAGGCTCTTTTTGGGGAGCATTTTGTGGATTGTCGAGAGGAAGTCGAGTTCGGTTTGTTGTTTGTCGCTGTTGCCGTTTGATTCGTCCTTTTGAGGAGTTATATGTAGTGATTCGACTTTGAGGTTTTCGAAGCGCCTGATCTTTCTCAAGGCGAATAGGGTCAGTAATCCTCTCCACTCGCCCAGAATTCGTTTGTGAAGAGGGTGATGCTCGTCGAGCAAAGCCATTTCAAACAGGATCGGACGGCTCCAGATGTCAGGGATGGCGTTGACTTCAAACTCCAATTTTTCTGAATACAGGGAGCGGCTTAGTTTATCGAGTTCCGATGATTCCCTGCCTTCCCAGACGCCTCTTTTTTCAATGTTTTTTATCCGATTCTCCGGCCCCAATTTGGGTAGAACCGGATGAAATGTAGTATGTTGACTGGATTTGTTAGTTTCTGACATTGTATTCTTCCTCCAACTTATTGGGTCTCATGGCATTTTTATACAAAGCATTAAAAAAGCAGCCCAGGTCATCGGCATTTTTAGCTTTCACTTTGGCATCGCACATTTTCTTCCATAAAATGTCCAACCCATTGGCATTTTCTTTCGAGTCCATTGCGATCAGATTGGCAAAATCACCCTCCCTGAATTCTTCGGGAGGCAGGAGATTGACTGTCATATTTTTTTCCTCAGAGAAGGCTCTGCTTTGCACCAGATCCAGGCTGATATCGTCTGTGGTTTTATGGATGCAGGCGATCCATTTCAGGAATATCTCGCAATAGGTCTTCATATCTTCGAGTTTTTGTTGGATCTTATTATTATCAAGAGATATTTTTTTCCGCTCAAAGAATCGGATATACCAGGGAGAAACATATGATTTACCGTTCTTTTTTATATCTTGCAACATGGGGTAATATACTTTTAAATATGCAAACGCGAATTGAGTTAAAGTGCCGATTTTGTTCATGATGGCATTTCCGTTATTCTGGTCGGGCAAATCTTCCCAATTGAGGATTTTGATGTCTTTTCGCGCCACCATGTTGTACTTTAATGTGGAATAAAAATCTCCTCCTGCCGACGCATCGATGTTTTTGAAGAAGTCGATGGCTGCAAGAGCGGCATACAATTCAATGAAGTGCGGATCGTTCGCCTGGCTATTGCCGCCGGCGCTGGGTTTTTTGACAGGCGTCAAAGAATGTTCCCCCAGCAGATAAACAGAATTGAAGCAGTCCAGGTAGTCCTGGTTGTAGTAATATTTCAGCGCCGCCTGTGTGTTTAGGATGAAATTCTGGGGATCCAGGCGAAATATTCTTCCGTTCGATAGTTTCTTCTCCGCCGCCAGGAAGGAGAAATAGGGGAGGAGTAATACCCCGCCGATTTTAATGTTTTCATAACCTGCAAATTCCCTACGAATCAGTCGCGCAATAGTGGGAATACCTGAAGCGCCGGTTCCGCCAAAAATGGAACCTACCAGGAATATTTTCGAGCCCTTACTCTTGCTGTCCAGTTCCACCCTGTTTTTGAACGTTTTCCATGGCTCGGATGAGCCGAGCTTTATCTTCTTCGCCATGATGGCTGCTCCAATGGAGGGGTGTCCTAGAAATCCTTCATCAAGTACCACCTCTTTTTCTTGAGGGCTGTACAATATATCGAATAGATGTGCGGCTGCTTCATTCTGGGTTTTGAGCGCAGAATAATGAAAAAAATTCTCCAGTGTAGGATTGGCGTTATCCCCAAACGGCGTCCACACACTTGGTTTGGGAAGCGCGATGTTGGTTTTGAAAAGATTAATTTCTCCTAATGCTAATTGGCGGCAATCCAGGTAGCGTTGTAGCGTGGTTTGGGCTCGATCAAGACTGCCGTTGGCTGTGTCCGGATCGACGAATAATATATTTAGGTCACCGTCAGGCATCATGCCCGCCGCGCTGAGATGGGTGAGCGCTTCGATACATTTTGCCCCGCTGCCACCGATTCCTATCACATGATAACTCATTAGTGTCTCCTTATGCTAAATGCTAATAAAGCGTTTTTCAATTTAATTGTCTCTCCCGCCACTCTGTTACCAACGGCGCAGGAATTTCGCCCCAAGAGGGGTAAATTTAAATGCGGAAGGAGAGAAAAATACAGTCGCCAGATAATAACTCATGGTAATGTTCACAAATTGAAGAATCACTGAAAAAATATACCCATTTTGTGCTCCAGGAATGAGAAAGATTGTCACTCCGGCTGTTATAATTGGCATCAAAAATATGATATACCAAATTATTCTTCCGCCACTTCTTTTTGAACTATTGATCTTCAAAAACCATTCCGCCGTTGTATACCAGAGCACACTCGATATCCAGGCCACAATCAATCCGATGAGTCCCAGCATACTGAATTGACTGATCCAATTATCTATCGATATTCCTGCAATTGGATAAACCATGTCTTGTAAGAGTCCTTTCTCTACTTGTGTGAGAATGAGATAGAACAAAAATACGATTCCTGTGATTCCGCCAAAATTTCCAAATGCTCTAATAATCATTTTTACCTCCACAGATATATATGATATCCATACTAACCTTTCCTTATATAGCAATAGAGTTTTGCTAACTTAGGATTGAATTTTTGATGCATGATTTGCAAAATGTTGTTTAAAAAGTTTTTCAGATTCATGGTGGTGCTTCCGTCGAAGCTGGACGGGTCCTGTTGCCATTGGGGGATCAAATTTTGGTTCATGTCCCAATCGGTTACCCAACGGGGTAGCGATAAGGCTTTTTTCTCGGGCCTCAATATTGTCTTGTAGCAAAAAATTCCCTGTGAGGGGAAATATTGAGGTTTTAGCGATGCGGTAAAGGATAACGTTGAACCCGATTGAGTGAAGTTGTTTATGGAAAAAGACTTTATCGCGCTTTCGCAGTGTGTGAATTCATTTTCGTTGAAAAAAAACGATGTTGTCTCAGAGGTTATCTGACTGTAGTCGAGGTCAATGGAATAAGGAAGTTTATCTAGATTAAGCGATACCTGAAAATAGGCTATTTCGGGGAATCCTCGCAAGTAAAATTGTTTGACCTCTGGGCCGGACTCTCCGTGGCTAATCACAGTATTCATCTCTTTTAAGTCGGAGATATCATTCAACGTTGAACCTTCAAATGTAGCCAGGTGTTTGACCAGTATGGGAGACAATATGAGAAAATTTTTCTCGCGAATTTGCCCCAGCCCATTGACTTCCATGTTTTCGTATAGGTGCCTAATATCTTCGTATTTCCCGAGCATCATGATGTAGAAGGGACGATATTTGGATGGCTTTAGGGTGTGGGTCGAATAGGTGAAAGCGATTCCCTGGATACCCACTCCATAAACTTTGCCGTTAAAGTCGCTTTTAATGGCCAGTATACCTATTGCTAGATCCTTGCGAATGAATTTTTCGTTCAGTTTTTTTATCAGCAGATTGACATCCGCGTTGTTTTGAAAAAGATCCGTGATGATGAGTGTCAGGTTGGCGGTTTTGGCATTGTCGATGACCTGTTCGATACGTGTCTTGGTGTTGAATTCAGGATCTGTGTAGAAGGGAAGTTGTGTCGCTTTAAGGATCTCGGCGCGGTTACTTAGATTTGAAATTTTATTCCCGAATTTATAGAAGGCTTTTTCGCTGCCATTCGGCCATGCGCTGATCAAAGATCTTTCGACAATTTGTAATGTGCGAACATATTCGGAATCCGGTTCTCTGACATAGCCCGACATAGAATAAGACGCGTCGAAGTAGAAATCGGTGGTAATGTTTGTCGATAAGGGCGGAGCGTTCTCCAGATCAACTTTTTCAAGACTGGAGCACACCTCCTGTCTGCATCCGGGTCCGCAGAGCGTTAATATTGCCAATAGGCAGGATAAAAGAATTTTTTTTATTGTCATATTTATCACCATAGAAAATATTTTATAGATCCATCTTTTGCGCCTCTATTTTTAAATCGCGGTAGCGTTGGGGGGTGATGTGGTGGTGGGATTTGAAGAGGCGGGTGAAGTATTCGGGGGAGGTGAAG
>JAHELQ010000733.1 GCA_024644125.1 Candidatus Aminicenantota bacterium
AGGACAACGTCATCTTCCTGCACAAGATTCTTCCCGGCGCCACCGACCAGAGCTTCGGCATCCACGTAGCCAAAATCGCCGGCATCCCTTCGCCGGTGATCGAACGCTCCAAAGAGGTATTGCTCAACCTCGAAAAAAAAGAGTTGAACCGTTTGGTGAAGGAACGGATCACAGGGAAAATCGAAAAATTAAATGGAAAACAAAAATCGTTGTTCCCGGAGGACGCGGAGTTCAAAATCTGGGACGAGATCCGCAACAAGTTAAAAGAGGTGGATATCTCCAGCATCACCCCCCTGGAGGCGCTCAATATTCTTCATTACTTGAAGCATAAAAGCGAAAACCTCCACTGACAGCCGGGAAATATTTTTCTTTTATGTCGCGGAAAATTATTATATAATGGTCGAATTATGAACAAAGAATCAAGAGTTGACCTGTTATCCGGCAACATGTACAAAACAATTCTTCAACTGGGGTACCCGATGGCCCTCTCGGCGTTGATTCACATGTTGTACAACCTGGCGGACGCATTCTGGTTGGGAAAACTAGGCCGAACCGCTTTGGCGGCTCCAGTCATATCGTTCAATATTATCTTCTTCATCCTTTCCCTGGGTATCGGTTTCTCGGTCGCCGGTACGTCGCTTGTTTCCCAATACATGGGGGCGAACGACCGGGAAAAAGCGTCGCAAGCCGCAGGAAATATGTTGACTTACATGATGACTTTTTCGGTTTTTTTCGTGGCTATCGCCTTTCCGTTCGCCAAAAGTTTCCTGGCGCTTCTAAAAACCCCGGCCGACGCATTCACCCAGACTCTGGACTATTATAGGATTATGGTTCTCGGACTCCCGTTGGCGTTTCCTTTTTTCGTCTACCAATCCTCGATGAACGGCTACGGAGACACCAAATCACCTTTGAAAATCCAGATATTTTCAGCATCGTTGAACGTGATTTTAGACCCGTTGCTCATTTTCGGTTGGTGGGGGCTACCGGCGATGGGAGTCAAGGGAGCGGCCATCGCGACAATATTCGCCCGTGGATTGGCGTCATTTTGGGGATTGTATCATTTTTTCTCCGGCCGCAAAGGCTTAAAATTGCAATTACATCATATGAGGCCGGACAAAAAATTGGCCGGCTTGATGTTCAGGATTGGTATCCCATCCGCTGTCGGCATGTCGGGCACTTCCCTGGGCATGATGGTTTTGATCGGCATCGTCAATCTATTCGGAACGGCGGTTGTCTCGGCGTACGGAATCGCCAATCGCGTCATCCACCTCTTCATGATGCCCGCGATGGGTATATCGTCAGCGGTAACGGCCATCGTGGGTCAGAACCTCGGAGCCGGCAATGTCCAGAGGGCCAAAAGCTCCGTCATCAAAGGGTTGCAAATGGCCGCGGTATTGATTGTACCGGCGGTCATCGCGGTAGCGTTCAGCGGCGAAGCCATCACCTATATTTTTATTCCGGGAGACACACAGGTCCAGCAACTGGGCAATACCATGTTTTACATCCTGTCCCTGGGCATCCTGTTTTTCGCTTTCTCCTCCATTATTGTGGCGGCATTCCAGGGATCGGGCCACACGATACCAGTGATGGTGACAAACCTCTCGCGAATCTGGATATTCCGTATCCCACTGGTGTATCTACTGGCGCTGCCGATTTTAGGCGGACCACAAAACATAAACGCGTCTGTTGGGATTTGGTGGGGCATGACCGCTTCAAACCTCTGCGCGCTATCGATCATCTACGCCTGGTACGTGAAAGGCGACTGGACCAAAGCGCGAATCAATCGAAAACCGGTGCAAGAAGACCTACTATGATTGGGTGATTTGTGATAAAATAATTTACGAGGCATAGCATGTTAGACAATTTAAGTGGAAAATTCAACAAAGTTTTAAAATATCTGAAAGGCGAAGCTAAGATAACGGAAGAGAATATGCAAGCGGCCCTACGGGAGATCAAACTCTCTCTTCTGGAAGCGGACGTCAACTTTAAGGTGGTAAAGACCTTTATCGCCAACGTCAAAGAAAAGGCATTGGGCAAAGAGGTTCAGGAGAGCCTATCGCCATACCAGCAACTGGTAAAGATCGTGCGACAGGAATTGGAGGAGATGCTCGGCTCCAGCAGCAAAGAGTTGAACAGTTCATCGGTAAAACCGGCGGTGATCATGCTAGTGGGTCTTCAAGGTACAGGTAAAACCACCACAGCAGGTAAACTGGCCAGGTTTTTGAAAGACCAGGGCAAGACGTCGCTCCTTTGCTCTCTTGATTTAAAACGTCTCGCTGCCGGCGAACAATTGCAAACCATTGCAAAAGAGGTGGACGTACATTTCCACACGCATGACGGCGGCAACATGCAGGGCATTGTTAAGGGTCTGATGAAATCT
>JAHELQ010000734.1 GCA_024644125.1 Candidatus Aminicenantota bacterium
TTCAGATAAACACGGCAAAATCCCGCGTACCAAATCCCCGGTCAACCGCTCGCCCCCAAGATGCAACACCTTGATCTCCGGCAAAAAGGCGTCCGACGGCACCATTCGGGCGAACAGGCCGGGGGTGAGGTGAACCGTATTGATATGGCGGCTGCGCATGAAATCCACAATGGAGATATCCGCCGCTTTTTGGAGGAAATCGCCGAAAAACAACACGCCTCCCCAAAGAAAGGTGGAAAAAATCTCCAGCATTCCAAAATCGAAGAAAAACGGAACAATTTGCGCTCCGCGGGATTGGGCCCCCAATCCATAGGCGTCCCGGGCCCAATACAATAAAGGGGTCAATGTGCGATGGTGGATCCGCACCCCCTTGGGTTGGCCGGTGGAGCCGGAGGTGTAGATGATATAGCAGGGAGAATCCAGCATGGGCCCCACGCCCGGGACATCCACCGCTTGCCTATCTTCACAGGCCATAGCCTCCAGACACAACACCCGGCGGACCGACGGACACATCTCGGCAAGATCCCCCGCTTTTTTCCGGTTGGCTCGATCGCACAGCAGGACCGGCAAGTGGCAATCGTTTACAATGAAGGCCAGCCGCCGCAAGGGAAACGAAGGGCTCAAGGGCACAAGACAATGCCCCCCAGTGACGATCCCCATCATGCCCAGCGGCAAATTTAAATTGTCCCCCACCATCAATCCGACGTATGTGAACGAACCGCCGAGGTCGGTGGCCACCCGGGCGGCTCTCCGGTTGAGTTCCCGGTAGCATACAAACCGGTCTTCCGCCACACAGGCGATCCGGTCGCCACTCTCCTCCACCTGGTGGGCAAACATGTCCGCCAGTGTCTCGCCCGCCGGATACAGTTCGCCGCAGTGGGCGAACGTATTTAACACCAACTCCCTCTCTGCTGCGGAAATCATGGGGATATGATCCAGGCTGCGTCCCGGGTCGGAGAGGACATGATCCATTAAGGTGAAAAAATGCTCCGCGATTCGCCGCACTGTGTCCACCTTGTAAAGGTTTTCGTAATATTTCATAGTCAATACGCAACCGGACTCGCGCTTGCGCAGAATAGCCGCCATGCCTACTCCGGCTCCGTCTAGAAGCGCCTCGTTGTGAAGGGGATCCACCATCACCGCCACATCCCGCAAATTGGCTCCCGCTTGATTGCCGCTGGCGCTCAATAACTCTTCAAGAACCTCGATGGGGAAGTTCCTGTGCCGGTAAGCGTCGGCAATAACTGACTTCACGGCCCCCAAAAACGAACGAAACGCGGAATCTCCGTCAATAGAGATCCGCAGCGGTACAATGGCGTTAATCATCCCGGCCGTCCCGCCGCCGTCCAGAAGAGGGGAGCATAACACCACATCCCGGTTGCCGGTGTAGCGTCCCGACAATAGGGCGAAGCCCGCCGTAGCCAGCACATGAAGCCGGGAATCGGAGCCCCCGCTCACATTGAGGAGCCTTGCCCACACAGCATCGGGGCAGGAAACATCTAATTCCCCTTCAAGTCTTCCGCCTGAAACCGGGCGGTTGAAGTCCAAAGGAAACCGCGACCGGGTTTCCAGCCCCGCCAACGTACACAACCAATAATTCTTCTCCTCGACTTTAGCCGCGGCCGCAACCCTCAATCGGTCCAAATCCCGTTGCATACATTCACTCATATTAAGCCTCTCCTCATCAAGTGACTCACCTCAAAACTCAAACCCATCGTCATCGTACACGCCGTCATACGCAACCTGGTCGGAATCCCTCAGTTCCAGGCCGGTGGCAATATCCCGCACGGCGATCCCGTGATTCTCCGCCACCACAGTGGCAATGGCCTTGAAATACTCGCCGAAGCGAACAACCGCCTCTTCCGTCAGTAAAGAGAACCTATATTCAAACGTCAACCGGCAATCCTCCCCATGATCCACGGCGATCAACACCAAATCGAATTTCGCCTGCGCGGCGTTGCGGCGGCGGGACGTGACGGACAAGCCGGGAATTTCCCAATCAGCGGACGATCGCTGGTGAAAAGAATACATCACATTGAACAAAGCGCCGGAGGCCGCCATCTTCACCACCTCCTCAAAGGGTAGATCCTGATGGTCCAACGCCTCCAGCATCACGCCCCTCACCCGCTCCAGCAATGCGGAGAACGGCTCCGCCGGCGACAACCAACACTTAAGCGCCAGCGTATTAACAAACATGCCCACAATGGACTTAAAATCTGGATGCCAACGGCCCACCGACGGCACGCCCACCACCATCGCATCCCGTCCGCTCAGTTTATGAAGCAACACCGCGTAAATTGCCAACAACGCCATGTTGAAGGTGACGCCGCACTGGCGGGCCATTTGTTTCAACGGCACAGTCACATCAGGCGGCAGCG
>JAHELQ010000735.1 GCA_024644125.1 Candidatus Aminicenantota bacterium
TTGCCGGAGATTCCGCGGATCGGTATGAAGATGGATCTCCCTGTGGAATTCAGTTCTATCTCCTGGTTTGGCCGAGGACCCCATGAGAGTTATTGGGACCGCAAGACAGGCGCGGCGGTCGGCGTTTACAAAGGCACTGTGGACGAGCAATTCCATCCTTATACCCGTCCCCAGGAGACCGGCAACAAAACCGATGTCCGCTGGGTGGCATTAACCGACAAAAGCGGAGAAGGTTTGTTGGCGGTGGGCATGCCCCATCTCAGTGTCAACGCTCTCCATTTTTACACCATGGACCTGGATCCCGGCGAAGTGAAGCGACAGAGGCATGTCTTCCATCTTGAAAAACGAAAATTAGTGAATCTGCATCTGGATTACAAACAGATGGGTGTGGGGGGCGACAATAGCTGGGGAGCGCGTCCTCATCCCGAGTATTCCCTCTCTCCTGATAAATCCTACTCTTATAGTTTCAGGCTCCGGCCCTTCACGGCGGGTGAATCGCCGCTCGAGTTGAGTAAACAGCGGTTTTTGGAATTGAAGAAGAAATAGTCGTTCGAAGAAATATTGCGGGGGCAGGCGAAGTAGCCTGCCTCTGCCTATTTATGACGGTATTTGAAGACCTTGACTTTTTCCAGAGTTACCAACCCCTCTTCCACTGTTTCATCGATAAACGGGAGTAGTGTCGCGATTTTTTCTGCGGTGTCCACAATCTCGATGACCATGGGGAGGTCCTCGGACAGGGTGAGTAATTTGGCGCTGTGAATCCGGCTGCTGGCGCCGAATCCCATGACGCCCCGCAATACGGTGGCGCCTGCCAGATTTAATTCCCGTGCTTTGAGAACAATTTGTTCATAGAGGGGGCGATGGTCAAGTCGGTCCCCCTCGCCAATAAAAACGCGTAAGAGAGTTGCCTCTTCCGGCAATGTCATCGTTGCCTCCTAACGAATGATTTTTAGAAGAAATTTTGAACACACCATGCCGGCAATCACCAAAATGAAGCCGAGGATATTGTTCAGCAGGACATTTAGAAGACTCAGCTTGAGCTCTCCCTCTCTGATCAGGTTCATGGTTTCCAGCGAGTAGGTGGAAAAGGTGGTGAAGGCCCCCAAAAATCCGATGGTCAGGAAGCTGCGGATGTCGGAAGAGACGATAGTTACATCGAATAAATGAAAGCAGAAGCCGATGAAAAAGGAGCCCGCCAGGTTCACGAACAGAGTGCCGGCAGGAAAAATCGTGCCGGCCGCCTGGTTGATGATTTTTGAAAGCCCGTAGCGGGATAGGGCGCCTGCGCCCCCACCCAACGCGATGACCAGTAGGTGTCTCATAATCTTTGTTTCTAAAACAAACGCCGTAAGGCTATATCGATTTTCGCCGGGAAATCCGCGGGGTAGTCGTGCCCCAAACCGGGGATCACGGTGTAAAGGTATTTGAAGCCCAGTTTATTGAAGGCGTTGATCATCTCCTCCTGCCTGGGTCGATAGAAGTCTGTTTCGCCTGCTATCAGGATTCCTTTTTTCCCGGCCTTTACCGCGGCCTCGATCCCCTCGGTTTTGAATTCTGTGGGTTTGCCGGGGCAGACGGCGATAAATCCGGTTATGGGAATGATGCCTGTGAAGGCGATATCGATCGCCATGGTGGCTCCGGCCGAAATGCCGCCGATCACCACTCGGGATTGGTCCACCGAATAGTTCTCGACAATTTCTGCGTAGCAACGTTTGATCTCTTCGCGGGTCCGGGGGTCGGAGCTTTTCCAACCGTAGGTGTGCATATCGTAGTGGATGTAGCTTTGCAGGAACACCTGGATGTATTCATCGTCCAATATATGTGACTTCCAATTGGCTTTCGCTCTGGCAATGGTGCTGCCGCCGCCGTGTAAAATTAAAAACACAGGGTATGTCCTGGATTTGGAATATGTTTTCGGGAGAACCGTTTCATAGGAGACCGGCGTTTTATCATTTACCTCTTTCCTGATGATATGGTCTCGTTTGAAAATTTCCTTGAATTTTTTCTGCTTGACATAAGAGCTGTAATCGTCGGAATTGGGGATGATAAAATAATAATAGCCCTTTTTGTGCCCGTTTTCCCAGATCTCCAGACCTTTATCAAATTCTTCGGTTTTCCCGTAAAGGATCGCCAGCTCTCGACCGATATCGTAATCTTCGGCGGGGTATTTTTCCAATAATTTGTTCAGAATATCGACAGCTTCTCGATATTGTTTCAATTTTTTCAAATTCCCGGCTTTGGCGATTCCTTCTTCGACTTCTTTTGCGCCGGTGGGAACCGCCAGAATGGATGCGCCGGTCAATGCCGCCATCAGACACGCGATAACCAGTAGCTTGATCATATGTTTCATGGTAACTCCTTTTTTGTTTCCGGTTT
>JAHELQ010000736.1 GCA_024644125.1 Candidatus Aminicenantota bacterium
TGATTGAATTGCCGGGGAATGAAGGGGAAGGTCAAATGCTATTAGATGACCTGGAGAACGCGCTCGGAGCTTTTGTTCTCGATACAGAGAAATATCAAGAAATACTGAAATGTTTGTTTCCTGACAAAGCTTACCTTGAGATATCAAATCTAAAAAAAATTGTACGTGACGGGGATATCTCAAACGCGCCTCTCTTTACCTGGATTTTCGATCAGAGTCCGCACCTGGAGCTTAACCGGGGGGCCTCGGAAAATGATAGCAATAAACAAGCTCGACAGAAAAAATACAAATCCGCCTGGTCGAATTTATTGCTGGATCTTGGGGAGTTTTATCTGGATGAGCGATTCAATGGAGATCCTGAGTGGTTGGCAAAAAAGATCCCAGCCATCGCTTTCCGGGAAAACCAGAAAATTGAATCCTTTGTGCCGTTGGCATGCTTGGGCAGCGACAAAGGTGTTATGAAGGAAATATGGTCGAGATTGGATGAAGATTCGTTGCTGGTTTTCATCGACGACCAGTTAGGTTTTAACGTTCAATGGGGATTGGACGTACCGCCTGTTACAAATCTGGGTGAATTAGAATCAAAATTATCCGGACAGGACGTGCCAAATCGTTTATGGATAAAACCATCCTCTGATAACTATATAGAAAAAGACACCAAAAAAATTATTAAGGCTTCGGTAGATAATCTTTATAAAAAACGGAAGCATTTAGTTCCATCTGTGAACAAACTCATTTTTATCGTTGATTTGCTTTTCAAGAAAGATGGAATCAACCGGATCAAAGGAGATGATCTGATAAAATTTATGCGGGAAGAGATTGATGAAGATGCTTTTATAATTGGATTCACAGGCGGTCAGTCACCGTTTGTCATTGACAGTGCTGTCAAAGCGGGGGCTGATATCGTCATCATGAAAGGACGCGGTGCGGATGCACGTATCGGCAATTCCCATTCCACTTGCAATCCTGGCGCTCTATTCGAGTTACTATGGGGGTTGTCGAAGAATATTAACCGCATGCGTTTTTTGGAAGGATACAAAAAAATTGTGGAAGAAGATCACCATCAATCGGATTTCACATACAGGACTATCATAAACAAATTATTCTTTGGCGTCGAGAACGAATCACCGTTCTGGAGAAAATACTTGCGAAACTGGATGCGTGAACTCGAAGATGTCCGCTTGCGCTCTATCCTGAGACCGGTTCATGAACGAAGATAACAATTTCGTTTTTTTGTTTGTAAAGTACCAATCATTCGAGGATTTCAGACAAAAATTAGGGAAACGAGATGCCGTAGAACAAATCGAACCTTTCCTGGAATATTTGTATACGTGGCTTGAGAAAACAGACAGTCGGATCCACCTGAAGGATTTGGGTTCCGCTATGCCCCATTCCCACTTTTTCCCTAATCTGTTGCTTTTATACCATTGGCTATTGTCTCATGGATACCGTCATTTCTCCGAAGAACAAATCGAGAGGTTGTTCCGATTTCTGAATATCGTAAGGGTGCCAGATCATGTGATACGTCACCACCTCTGGGCCATTGTTTTTCTCACCCGGGAAGGTATGCAATCCGAAGAAGATTTCTGGGAACAAACACTTCTTCCGCATATCAATGCATTCCCGGGATACGAGCACTCGCTGAGCGGACGTGTTTCACGTTGGTTGATGTATCATTGTGGACTTAAACAATTATTCCCGAAAGATTGTGAGAATAATGAAAGGCCATATAAAATTTCAGGCTTGATGGAGAAGATTCTCATTCGCTATATCAATCTGGTGGACGCCTGCCCCGAGCTGGAAGAGATTTTCGGAGTGGCAATCGAAAAAGATATGTACCGGATCTACAGAGGCCTGGCCTGGGAGAACCATGAATAAAGACACATCACATTTGCGCAGAAGGGTCGAAGAGAATTTGATGAAACGGTACGCGGTGGAAAAAATTCTCCGGCTTCGTGACATCCTCAAGGCATGCTTTTTAACTATTGTTTCCTTTGTTATATTCATGGGCTTTTGGTACTTATATTTGAATCTCGAACCGGATTGCAAGGTTTTGAAAATTCTCCTGGTCACCGCCGCGTTGACGTCCATAGGAGGCGTCTGGTGGTTGTTGTTCCGCATGGTCGGAAAGATCATTCCCAAATTCGTGTTGATCGGAATGCTGGGATGGATTTTGGTGACAATGGGATTGATACCCAATCTGTTCACTGGAAACGAATTTCAAAAAATCACTTCATCGCCAGCCAGTTTGCTGCTCCATACAAATAAACTCAACCTTGAGGGGCCGGACTCTTCGTTCCACTTCCCGTTGAAAAAATGGATCGATGTGGCTATCGCTCCGGGAATAGCGCTCAGGGAAGCGATAACCAAC
>JAHELQ010000202.1 GCA_024644125.1 Candidatus Aminicenantota bacterium
TGTTAATTGGGCGTTTGCCACCTTCGACGGGGATCCGGTCAACAGGCAAAGGGACGAAGTGGTTTTGGGGAACGCGATTACCTCGCGAATGGATTCCTCGCCAGTCAATAACATGACGATACGGTCCAGACCAAGCGCGATACCTAAATGAGGCGGGGCTCCATATCTCAAGGCGTTGAGGAAGAATCCGAATTTCTCTTCGATCTCTTCATCGCTGAGGTCGAGTAAGCGGAAAATTTGCCGCTGGAGGTTTAGATCGTTGATCCTGCGACTACCGCCACCGATTTCAACGCCGTTGAGTACCAGATCGTAAGCGATTGAGTTGACCTCCAACGGAGCGCTCGACAATTTGTCGATCTCCTCCAACCGGGGCGATGTGAATGGGTGATGGTTTGAATCGAGACGTTTCTCGTCCTCGTTGTAGAAAAAGAGCGGAAAATCGTTGACCCATAAAAATTCCAATTTCGTAGGATCCTGGAATTCCTTGCCTTCCCGTTCCCGCAATTTCCCGGCCAGGAAAAGCGCGTGATCCGGCTTGTCTCCGATTAAAAAGACGATGTGATCTTCGGGAATGGTATTCTCGCGGTAAAAGGTTTCGAGCACCGCCTCATCGATTTTTAGCGATGACCGGAAGGCGCCCTCGCTTTTTTTTATCCAGACAGCGCCTTTTCCGCCGATGTCCTGGATGTATTTATTGAGCTGGTCCAGCGTTTTCCGTGAATATTTGGCTGCGTCGGGCAGAACCAGTCCTTTTATTTTGCCCTGGTTTTCAATGATGGTATTGAAGATACTGGAATTGAAGATTTTTACCTGCTCGGTGAAATCCTGGATGATGTACGGGATTCTCAGATCGGGTTTGTCGCTTCCGTATTTGCTCATGGCTTCTGAATAAGGCATGCGGCGAAACGGGCCTTTGACCTCTATGCCGCAGACCGAAAAAATTTCGCCGATCAATCCTTCGATGAGATCGAAGAGTTCATCCGCCTCAGCGAAGCTCATCTCGATGTCCACCTGGGTGAATTCCGGTTGCCGGTCCGCTCTAAGATCTTCGTCGCGGAAACATTTGACGATCTGGAAGTAACGCTCGAAGCCCGAGACCATCAATAGTTGTTTGAACAACTGAGGCGATTGAGGCAATGCGAACATACGACCTTTGTAAATCCTGGACGGCACCAGGTAGTCTCTGGCTCCTTCCGGGGTCGCTTTAGTGAGCATCGGCGTCTCTATGTCCATGAAGCCAAATTTATTGAGGTAATTTCGAATGTTAAGGTTGACGTCGCTTCTGACCTTGAAATTTGTCTGGTGGCGTTTGTTGCGCAAATCGAGATAACGGTGTTTGAATCGTAATTCCTCAGACACGTCTGTGTTGGATTCCGGGGTAAACGGCGGCACTTCGGATTCGCTCAGGATGGATATTTCATCCGCGATCAATTCAATCTGTCCAGTGAAAATATCCGGATTCGGATTTGAACGTTTGACCACTTTACCTATGGCCTGAACGACATATTCTTTGCCGATTTTTTTTACCAAATCCATATTCTGGAATTGATCGGTGATGACCACCTGCAGAATTCCTTCCCGGTCCCGTAGGTCGATAAAAGTCAATCCGCCCAATTCTCTTTTTTTATTTACCCATCCAAAAACAGAGATGGTTTTATCGATAAATTGTTCATCGATTTTCCCACAATATAATTCCCTTTTTAAAGTCGTATTAATAGCCATTGTATCAATCCCTCTTATGTGCAATTGTTATTCTATGCAAAATTTTTAAAATGATCATAAAAACCTCTTTAGAAATAGCCCAACGTCTCCAATATTTCCTTATGCTTTTCCGACATCTGCCCTATTTCCCCCTTCGTCTCCATTAGTACGCGGGATAACTTCCGGATTGCATTGTAAAGCGGGCCCTTGGCCTTATCATAATCTTTGCGATAAAAGAGGTTCTTGTTACCGTGTGGATCGAGGGCGAGGTTGTATAATTCCGGGCGTTCTTCGGGCTTTTGGCCGCCGGGTGTGTAAATGACTTGCAATGGATATTCGATGATCGAGAAGGAATCATCCAGTGCTTCCGGTGAATAGGTCTCCAATAATATCCGTTTTGCCTTGATCTCCCCGAGCAACGATTGCCCGGTCATAGAATCCGGAGGTTTGATCCCGGCAATACGCAGCAATGTCGGAGCTACGTCCAATGTCGATACCGCCTCGTCCCGGATTCCTTTTTTCTCGATCGCCGGACCCGAGACTATCAGTGGAACGTGCACGTAGTTTTTGTTCAGATAATGGATATGTCCAAAATAAAATTTATGCTCCCCAAGGCCCTCGCCGTGATCCCCCACCAATACGAATGCGGAGCGCTGATATATCCCCTCCGCTTTCAAAAAATCCGTCAATTTCCCGATTTCCCTGTCCATATAAACGATCGATTGTTTGTACAGCAAACGGTTGGCGGGTATGGGGAAAATGATCTTGAAAACAAACGAAAATTCCACGGTTACATCTTCGCTCCCGTGGTTGACAAACACCAATTGATTGTGAAGCTCATGGAAGCGGTAGATAATTTTGTCCTTACTGGCCGATTGTCTCCATTTCGGCGGCAGTTTCAACTCAATACCGCCGGGACCTGAACCATTGCCGATCTCGGCGTTGAATAATTCGAAATATTGGGGTTCCAACCGAGGGTCTTCCGTGATAAGTCCGGGTAGTTCCAGTTCGATGGGGTAACTATTTTCGCCGGGCTTCAAGACGAGCGTTTGTTTGACCAGCGGCTCCTGGGTAATGTCGTAGGTGTCTCCCATTACGTTCAAAACTCCGCCGGATTCTGGTGGAAAATAGGGAGAGTGGGGATCGGAGTAATGAAGCCAGATAAAACCTTTTTTACCGCTGTCTTTAATGTTGCGGATTACACCCCGGGCCTCCCGGTTTACCTCGGCTGCGGATTTATGCCATAACGAGCGTTTAAAGTTTTCCACATAATAATCGAAGCCTTCGCTCAGGCCAAAGTCTTTTTTTAGCACGCCCAACGAAATGACGGCTCCCGTTTGATAACCATTATCTTTAAAAACGCGGGTTATGGAAGGGGGCGTAACCTGGACCCGTTGCCCGTTATTATAAATCTTGAGTTGATGGGGCGGAAGAGAATGAAACATCGCGTGATGTGACGGCAAGGTAATGGGAATTAACGAGAATGCGTTCTTGAAGGCCATGCCGTCTGCCGCCAGATGTGAGATATTGGGCGTGTTTGGATTGGTTTTAGAGTAATCGATGCGGTCTGCACGGGTTGTATCCAGGGTTATCAAAAAGAGATAATCGGGAGTAGATTCTCGAAAGAGTAATAATCCCGCGACGACTGATGCGGCAACCAAAAGAATTACTATCCAGGTAGCTGTTCGCATAATTCCTCAGCGATATAATGGATTTGAGATTATCCTCCTCATAAATACCCAAGGGATTCGAGCATTTTTTTGTGCTCATCCGAAATCTTGCCGATTTTTCCCTTCTGGGAGGTCAAGACCCGGGATACTTTGAGGATGTTATTAAGCAGTTTTGATTTTTCTTGTTTGTCTTGCTTCTGGGAATATGTGTTGTGAATTCCATGCCGGTCTTTTTCGAGATTGAAGTATTCCACCTTTTCCGTTTTACGGCCTGGATATAAGATGATTTGGTGCGGGAAGTCAATGATGGAGAAAGCGTCGAAATAAGCTTCGGGCGCGTATGTCTCGATAATGATGCTGTGCGAAGGGCTGTCTTTCAGTAATGAATTGCCCCGCATGGAATCCGGTTTTGCGATCGATGCGGCATCGAGGATCGTGGGCGCGAGATCGACGTTACTGGCCACTCTGGCTTTGGGACCCCGTTCTTTCATACCGTTACCGGCAATGATCAACGGTACATGAGTATACACTTTGTTGAGGTAGTGGATATGGCCGTAATGTTGATTGTATTCACCCAATCCTTCGCCATGGTCTCCCATGATGACGAACAAGGAATCGTCGTACATGCCCTTGCTTTTTAAGTAGTCGATCAATTTTCCGATCTCGCGGTCCATATATTGGACTTGTTTTTGGTAGAGAAATCTCCGCGATTGGGGGCGTTCCAACATCCGGTACATAAAGGAGAGATTTAAATTTACGCTTTCCTCGCTTTTGTTGACTGCCACGATTTGCGATTGGTTTTTCTTCGAGAAGTAATTGATCTTGTCTCCCCTGACTTCGACTTTCTTCCATTCTTCCGGGATCTTTACCTCCACCTGGTCGCTTGCCTGGTAGATGAAATTCTGGAAGGTGATGAAACCGATACCCACTTTTTTGGTTTTGTTGAATTCCCCGGGGATTTCGGTTTTAAAATCGATGACATTCTGCCCGGGCTTCAAGGGTATATTTAGAGTGATGGCAGGTTGCTCGATGCTCTTGCATTCGTATGCCTTATCGCCGTTTACAGCGACCTGGAACATTCCCGAATAATACGGAGGGTAGTAGGGTTCGTGTGGGTCCGAATAGTGGAGCCACACGAATGATTTCTCGTCTTTGAATTTATCGATGAGAGTGATCGCGTCCCTGTTAACCTCTTCGGCAATTTTGTACCAGATAAACGGCTTGAAATTCTCCAGATATTCGTCAAATCCGCGATTCAAGCCGAAATCGTTTTTCAGTACCCCTAAAGATACAACTGCGCCTGTTTTGTAACCCTGTTTTTTCATCAGTTGGGCCAGCGAGGGATAGGGAACGTTCCTTATCTGCCCATTGTTGTAGATTTTGAGCTCGTGAGGAGGAAGGGAATAAAACATCGAGTAATGGGACGGTAATGTGATGGGGATCAGCGAATAGGCGTTTTCGAAATGAATGCCTTGCGAGGCTAGTTTTGCCAGATTGGGAGTCAGTTTATTATCGGAGAGTGAAAAATTTACTACGTCGCCCCGGGTTGTGTCCAGGGTGATCATAAATATATGTTTGGGAGATGATGGTTGAACGAGAGAACAACTGACATGCAACATCAAAACAAGCAGCATCATTGAATAAATGATTTTTTTCATCGCTTAAACTCTTCTTCTAAAACGTCGTACACGTACCCCAATTCATATGAAAGGACTTTGGTGTCGCCGGTTACCGCCATAAAATTGGCATCCCCTTGCCATCTCGGGACTATATGCAAATGGAAATGACCGGCAACTCCAGCGCCTCCGGTTTTTCCGATGTTCATTCCCAGATTGAACCCGTCGGGATTGAAACGCTCTTTCAAGATTTTGAGAGATTTGTTCATCAGTCGCCACATTTCAACGGAATCTTCCGGTGATACCAAATCAGGCGTGTCCAGGTGGCGGTACGGGACAATCATCAGGTGGCCTGTGCTGTAGGGATATTTGTTCAAAATCCCGAAGAATTTTTCGCCCCTGTAAAAAATCAAGGATTCTTTACTTTCTTTTTCCAGGGCGTCACAGAACACGCAACTTTTTTTTCCCGCAAGCTTACAGATAAATTCCCATCGCCAGGGGGCTAACAAAAATTTCATTTGTTCTTAATTTCGTTTTCGAGCAAATCACCGATCGTTGTGATCGATTCGTTCCCGGTTGACATATATTTTTCGATATCTTCTCTTTCCCGTTGTCTGTGCACCGCTCTAAAACTCAAGTAGATCCGTTTCTTTTCCGGGTAGGTGTGGGTAATCAGGGCTTCCCGCTCTTCGCCTGTCTTTATTGAATCGGCAACTTCATCGTAGGTGAGTTTTTTGTCTTCCACTTCGGTGATTTTGACGAAACCTTCAATGTTTTTGGAAATCTCGGTTATAATTCCCTGTTCGGTGGCTTTTTTGACTTTGATGGTAATAATGTTACCGGGTTTGTTTTTTCTGAAGAAATCTTTCCATTCGTAGTCCGACAATTGTTTGATGCCGAGTTTTACTTTGTAGTTTTGGTCCAAATCGTCGCTGATGATAATCGCCTTGATCTTCTCTCCCTCTTTGAGATATTCTTTGGGAGAATCGATCCTGAAGTAGGTGATATCGGATATTTTCACTACCCCTTCGACATTTTCTTCCAGGCCGATGAATACGCGGGATTTAAGAATTTTATTGACGACGCCTTCGATGATCTCGCCGGGATTATGATTCTGAATATATTTCTCTTCCGGCCTCATTTCCAACTGTTTAAGGCCCAGTTTGATTTTTTTCTCTTCTTTGCTCAGTTCGATGACCTGCACCCACAACTTGTCCCCAACTGCTACGTATTCCTCGACTGAACTGGGTTTTCCGTCCCAGGTAAGATCGGAAATATGCAGCAAGCCTTCGACGCCGTCTTCCAATTCGATAAACGCGCCGAAATCGACTATCTTGGTCACTTTGGCCACCAAACGGTGTCCCACCGGGTATTTGGCTTCGATGTCAATCCAGGGATCCGGATATTTCTGTTTGATTCCCAGAGCAATTTTCTGTTTGTCTTTCTCGATTTCGAGAATGATGGCCTCAACTTCGTCGCCCTTTCTCAATTTCTCTTTCGGATGATTGACACGGCCATAGGAAATATTCTCCCGGTGAATGAGGCCGTCCACTCCGCCCAAATTGACGAACGCGCCGTAATCGGTAATAGTGGTGACCACTCCTTTCACGATGTCGCCGACATTCAGAGTATTGAACAGGTTCTTGACCTTTTCTTTTTTCTCTTCTTCCAGGATCACTTTCCGTGAAACGACGCCGGTTTTTTCTTTGGGGTTGAGCCGGGTGATCTTAAACCAGTACTCTTTTCCCAACATCTTCTGGGGTTTCTTGATCTTTTTCAGATCTGCGTGGCTCATGGGAAGGAACATATCCACGCCCATATCCACCGAAAAACCTTTGTTCTCAGGAAGAACTTTGACAATCTTTCCAAGCATCGAGATATTTTTTTCATGGGCGCGGTGAACCTTATCCCAGCCATCCCGTTTATCGACCTCTTTCTTGGAAACGGTTATGTAACCTTCCCGTTTGTTTACTTTCAAAGGAATGACTGTAATTAAGTCGCCGGGTTTGAAGTGGCATTCGCCATCCCAATCGGTCAATTCCTCTTTGTCCAGAATCCCTTCGGTCTTATGACCGATGTCCACAACCACTTTATCATCTATCAGATCTACGATTTTTCCTTCAACTGGAGTTTCGTAGTCAATGGATTTTAAGTCATAGTCTTTAATCAATTCTGAAAAATCTTCTGGATTTTGAGCGTTTGAATTTTCTTTAGGTTCAACCATCTTTTCTCTCCTTTTCTATCTTATACTTTTCAAAGAATATCTTAACGTTTTCGATTTCTTGAGGCGGCGTCGATGCACCGGCAGTAATGCCAACATTGTCGAATGACTCAATTTTGCCGGAGAACTCTGGATCGTTCAGTTCTGAGCTGTTTTCTATGTGAAACGTGTTGGGATTCTCCTTAATGGCAATATCGTATAGTTTTTTAGTGTTTGAAGAATCTTTCCCACCGATCACCACCATGAAATCTACCCCTGGAGCCAGCTTTTTCACCGCCTCCTGCCGCACTTTCGTGGCGGAGCAGATGGTGTTGAAGATTTCGATCTTCTCGGCTTTTTTCTCCAGGATGGGAATAACCTGTTTGAAGAAGGCTGTATTCAGAGTGGTTTGAGCCACTACGCTGATATGTTTGTAAGAAGCCAATGATAAAGCTTCCGAGATGGAGTTGATTATTATTGCATGTGTCGCATAACTTTTGGCCGCAATTATTTCCGGATGTTTTTCGTCTCCGATGATGATCACCTGGGTATCTCTACGGTTCAGTTTCCTGATGATATTATGGATCTTTTTGACCAATGGGCAGGTGGCATCGATGTAACTGTAATTTCCCTCCTTGATTCGGTTTTCTATATATAATGGGATTCCGTGGGTTCTGATCACGAGTTTTTTATTAAGATCGATTTCTTCCAGACTGTGGATACAATGTATTCCTTTATCGCTTAATTCCTTGAGAACGTTTTTATTGTGAATGAGTTCGCCGAGTATTTGAATACCCTGGCCGCTATCATACAACTGATTTATTATTCTCAAGGCTCTTTTAACTCCAAAACAAAATCCAGCTTCTTCTGCTATGTATATATCCATCTAATAAAATAGATTTAACGTATATCCTATAACAGATTCCCGGATTTGTCAACAATTTACAATTTTTCGGCCCCCCCGTCGCCGGGGGTTGTTTGGAATTTTCGGAGAGGTTTTCCGGCATTTTTGGGTTTTTTTCGATATTTGACGGAAATTGCAAAAAGGGGTATCCTTATACTATGTTGAGAATTTATGGTGGTTTGTATAAAGGTCGAAGATTGCGCTCTGTCATTAATCCCGATGTCCGCCCCACGACATCGAAGGTAAAATTGTCTTTTTTTGATATCCTGCAGAATGGCATCCGCGAAAAGATTTTCCTGGATGGCTTCGGCGGCACAGGGAATATCGGTCTCGAAGCCATTTCGCGCGGGGCCGATTATGTGGTTATGATTGAGCAGCTTCCTGAATGTGTCAAAGCGTTGAAATACAATATCGAGAAGATCGGAATCCCTGGCGATTACTATCGTATCATTCAGGGCGATTATAATCGCAGCGTTATCCAGTTGGGGAAGGATAATTTTAAATTCGACATCATCTTCCTGGATCCACCTTACGATCTTCTCAACTATGCCAATCCCCTGAAAGTG